>JBJTBO010000563.1:0-31224 GCA_046091445.1 Planctomycetaceae bacterium
GCCGGCGAACGACGTGACAGGCCCACCCGCACCCGGCCCTGTGAACGCGGTGACACCATGACGCCCCTCGTGGACCTCCCCACGCCGTGCGTGACTTCACCCTCTCGACTGGCCGTCGGAAGCGTGGGATGGTGCGGCGCCGCGAGGCTCGTGGCCTGCCTCGTCGTCGCGGCAGTGGCCCGGGCCGACGCACCGCCGTCCGATCCCGCCGACGCCGTGCGCACCGCGTTCCTCACGCGGCACTGCACCGCCTGCCACGATGCCGACGCCCGCGAGGGCGGGTTCGACGCGACGGCACTTCCGTGGCGTCTCGACGACGCCGCGGCCGCACGGCAGTGGACGAAGATCTTCGACCGCGTCACACGCGGTGAGATGCCGCCGCCGGAGGAGCCACGGCCCGCGCCGGAGCTGCGGACGGCCTTCCTCGACACGCTCGGCGCGGGAATCGCCGCCGCCGGTCGCGCGCGACAGGACCGCGAGGGTCGCGTCGTCCACCGTCGGCTCAACCGGACCGAGTATGTGACGACCGTCCACGACCTCCTCGGCATCGACACGCCGCTCGAGGATCTCCTACCGGAGGACGGCACGGCCGGCGGCTTCGACACGATCGGCGCGGCGCTCGACGTCTCGCAGGTGCACCTCGAGCGCTACCTCCAGGCGGCGACCGTCGCGCTCGCCGAGGCCACCGTCACGACCCCCCGCCCCGAGACCCGCACGATCCGCACCGACTACAACGAGACGTGGCACGACTGGAACTCAGCGGGCTTTCAGCACAACCAGTGGGCCCATGCGCCCGACGGCCTCCTCGCGATCCGCTGGAACGGCGTCAACGGTCCCCACGGCGAACTGGGCGCCTGGTCGCCGCCCGTGCCCGACGCCCGCTACCGCTTCCGCATCCGGGCCCGTGCGCTGACCGACGCCACCGGCCCCAACGCCCGTCCGGCCGACCGCGACCGGCCCGACCGCCGCATCATGCTCAAGATCGCGCTGGCCGACTGGCCGCGCACCGGCCTCACCTACGGCAACACCTACGCCGAGATGAGCCCGACGGAGTTCCGCGAGTTCGAGTACGTGGCCCGGGTGCCGCGCGGCAAGACGCTCTGGCTCTCCCCCTACCGCATCGTGCCGGAGACGCCCACCGAGCGGGCGATGGTGCACGGCATCTGCGCCGTGGTGGAGTGGGTGGAGATCGAGGGGCCGCTCCACGAGGAGTGGCCGCCTCGCGGCCACCGGCTGCTCTACGGCGATCTGCCGCTCGAGCCGGCCGACCCCGCGCAACCGGCGAGGAACCTCCACGTCGTCTCGGCCGACCCGGAGAACGACGCCCGCCGGCTGCTGGCGGGCGTCCTGCCGCGGCTCTTCCGCCGGCCCGTCTCCGACGTCGAGATCGAAGCCCATGTGTCGCTCGTGCGCGAGCAGCTCGCCAAGGGCCGCCGCTTCGACGACGCGCTCCGCGCGGCCTACACGATGGCCCTCTGCGCGCCGCAGTTTCTCTTTCGCAGCGAGCGGCCCGGCGCCCTCGACGACCACGGCCTTGCCACGCGGCTGAGCTACGGGATCTGGTCCGCCGCACCCGATGACGAACTCGTGACGCTCGCCACGGCGGGGCGACTCCGCGATCCCGACGTGCTCGTGGCGCAATCGCGCCGCATGCTCGGCGACCCGCGCGGTCGGCGGTTCACGGCGCGGTTCCTCGACGGCTGGCTGAAACTGCGCGACATCGACCTCACCCAGCCCGACACGAAGCTCTATCCGGAGTTCGAGCAGTACCTCCAGCAATCGATGCTCGCGGAGTCGCGGGCCTTCTTCGAGGAGCTGCTCGTCCATGACCTGCCGGCCCGCACGATCCTGCGCAGCGACTTCGCGATGCTCAACGAGCGGCTCGCGGAGCATTACGGCATTCCCGGGGTCATCGGCGAGCGGATCCGACGGGTGCCGCTGCCGGCCTCCGTACCCGGCGCCGCGGCGCACCGCGGCGGCGTCCTCACGCAGGGAGCGGTGCTCAAGGTGTCGGCCAACGGCACCACCACCTCGCCCGTCGTGCGCGGCGCCTACGTCCTCGACCGCATCCTCGGCACGCCGCCCGATCCGCCACCGAAGGCGGTGCCGGCCGTCGAGCCCGACATCCGCGGCAGCACGACGATCCGCGAGCAGCTCGCGCTGCACCGCGACCAGCCGGCGTGCGCGGGCTGCCACGCGAAGCTCGACCCGCCTGGTTTCGCCCTCGAAAACTTCGACGTCACCGGCCGGTGGCGAACCCACTACCGCGCGCTCCCCGAGTCGGCCGCGAACAAGCAGGTGAGCATCCCCGGCAGTGACATCCGCTATTTCGTCCAGGGGCCGGCCGTCGAGCCCGCCTACGCGCTCGCCGACGGCCGCACGTTCAGCGACATCGACGGCTACACGGCGCTCATGCTCGCCGACGAGCGGCAGATCGCCCGCACCCGGGTGGGCAAGCTCGCGGCCCCTCTCACCGGCGCGGAGATCGAGTTCGCGGACCGCGCCGCGGTGGAGTCGATCCTCGACCGCACCGCGGCCGGCGGCCACGGCGTGCGGAGCCTCCTGGAGGAGGTCATCCGCAGCCGGCTCTTCACGCACAAGTAATGCCGGCGTCGTGTCGGGTGGCGATCCGGGACTATGCTTCAGGTGGAGTCCACACGATGAGTGCTTCCCCGACACGCGGCATCGTCACCGGCCGGGCGCTTTCGCGCCGTGCGGTCCTGCGGTCGGCCGGCAGGGGTGCCGGCGTGGCGCTCGCGCTCCCCTGGCTCGATGCGATGCAGCCGGCGCTCGCGGCCGAGATCCCCCCGCCGATGCGATTCATCGGCATCCTCAACTACTACTCGTTCCACGCGCCCTACCTCTTCCCGGCCAAGGCGGGCCTCGATTACGAGCCCACGCGTTCCCTCGAGGGGCTCCAGCCGCACCGCGGCGATCTCACGATCATCTCCGGGCTCAACCACCCGGAGGTGCGCGACCAGCACCTCTCCGACAAGTCGTTCTTCACGGGAGCACCGCATCCCGGCTCGCCGTCGTTCAGGAACACGATCTCGCTCGAGCAGCTCGCGGCCGAGAGGGTCGGCGCGGCCACCCGCTACCCCTCGCTGCACTTCTCGACGAGCGGCGCCTACAGTTGCAGTTACACGAAGAGCGGCGTCGCCATCCCGCCGGAGTCGAGCGCGACCCGCGCCTACGCGCGGCTCTTCATCGACGGCAGCCCCGCGGAGGTCGCCGCGGAGGTGGCCCGCGTGCAGGAGGGCCGCTCGATCCTCGACCGCGTGGCGGCCGAGGCGGACCGGCTGCGGCGCGACGTCGGAGCCGCGGACCGCGACAAGCTCGACCAGTACTTCACGAGCGTCCGCGACCTCGAGCAGCAGATGGTGCGGCTCGAGGACTACGCGCGGCTGCCCAAGCCGAAGCCGGAGGGGCCGATCATCCGCGACCCGGGCCCCGGCGAGGACACGGCACGGTTCGGCCTGCTGCTCGACGTCGCCCGCCTCGCGATCCAGACCGATCTCACCAGGATCGTGACGCTCTACTACGTCGGCACGCAGAAGACGCCCTCGCAGCCCGGCGCGACGTTCGCCTACCACGACCTGAGCCACCACGGTCAGGATGCCGGCAAGATCGAAAAGCTCGCCGTGCTTGAGCGCGACCTGCTCCTCGAGTGGGGCACGCTCATCGGCCGCCTGAAGGATGCCCGCGAGGGCACCGGCCGGCTCCTCGACCGGACGATCACGGTGATGGGGGCGGCGATGGGCAACGCGTCGAGCCACGAGGCGACGAACCTGCCGATTCTCGTGGCCGGCGGCCGCTTCCGGCATGGCAGCCATCTCGCGCACGACCCCGTGAACCCGCCGCCGCTGTGCAACCTCTGGGTGCAGGTGCTCCACGAACTCGGCGTCGAGGTGCCGCGGTTCGGCACGAGTTCGGCCGAGACGCTCGCCGGACTCACGACATGACCGGTGACGCACCGGACGGAGCCGCCGGATCATGAACGAGCGTTACGAGGTGCGGCTCCGCAAGGCGGTGCACGTCTTCAGCGCGGGCCACTTCATCACGCTCACCGACGACCTCTGCGAGGCCGTCCACGGTCACAACTGGACCGTGGGCGTGGACGTCGGTGGCGAGCCCGATGCGCACGGCATGGTGGTGGACTTCATCGCGCTGCGCGACGCCGTGACGTCGGTCGTCGCGCGGCTCGATCACCGCATGCTGCTCCCGACGGAGAACCGGTGGCTCTCGGTCGCGACGACGCCGGGGCCCACGGGCGTGCCCGAGACGATCGTGCGGTTCCGCGAGCGTCGCTGGGTCTTCCCCGCGGACGAGTGCGTGCTCCTGCCGATGGCGAACACGACCGCGGAATGGATCGCCCGCTGGATCGGCCACGAGGTGCTCGCCGCACTCGCCGCGACGGGCCGGCCGGCGCCGTCCGTCCTGCGCGTCGCGGTGGACGAGTGCCTCGGTCAGCATGCCGTCTGGGAGCGGGTGGGCGACTGAGCGGGACGCCGTCCCACACGCTCCGCGCACTCACGCCCGGTCGTTCCGCATGACGATTGAGAGGGCATGTCCGCGCCACGACTCACGCTCGCAGCCCTGGTCGTCGGCGTGGCCGGATGGGTCGGGGCCGCGCGAGGAGAGATCCCGCCGGTCGAGGACCTGTTCGAGTTGCGCGCCCGCGACCCGGATCAGGCCCGTGCCCCGCCTCCGGCCCTGCTGACGCCGGACTGCCTCGCCGACCGCGACATCGGCATCCACGGCTGGGCCGAACTCGGCATCGGCGGCAACTCGCTCGGCAGCCCGTTCAACGGCACGGTCGTTCTCGATGACCGATCAGGGCAGGTGATGCTCCAGCAGCTCTATTTGACCGGCCTGCGGCCCCTGGGAGACGAGGCGGGCTGGGGGGGCCGCATCGACCTGCTCTATGGCAGCGACTGGTGGACCGCGGTGGCCCGGGGGCTCGACGCGTTCCCTTTCGATCGCGTCGACGCGCTCGGCATCGCGCGCTGGCAGTCGAGCCGCTACTACGGCCTCGCGTTGCCCCAGGCCTACGTCGAACTCGGCCACGAGGAGGCGTCGGTCCTCGTCGGCCATTTCTACACGCTCCTCGGATATGAGGTGGTGCCCGCGATCGGCAACTTCTTCCTCACGCGCAATTACACCTTCGAGTACGGCACGCCGACCACCCACACGGGCGTGCTCGGCTCCTGGCGCCCTGACGACGGCATCTCCGTCACCGCTGGAATCATCAACGGCTGGGACAACTTCTCCGACGGCATGCCATCCGTGCTCAATCCGGGCTACCCCGGGGCCGGAAGCAATCTCGGCTTCACCGGAGAGGCGTCGCTCGAGAGCGAGGACGGCGGCGAGCAGCTCGGGTTTGCCATCACCAGCGGCAACGAGTACGCGCCCGTCACCGACGCCTCGGGAGACTTCGTCGGGGCGTCCGTGGGCAACCTCACGATGTACACCGTCTACGCCGTCGTCGAAGTCGACGAGCGACTCACGTGCGTCGTCGAGAACTCCTGCGCGTGGCAGTTCAACGCCCTGAGCGGCTACGAGAATGCCGGACAGCTGCCGGGGCTGGCCCAGTGGTACGGCGTGACGGGCTACGCCTACCTCACCCTGACCGACCGGCTGTCGGCGGGGATGCGCGCCGAGTGGTTCCGCGACAACAACGGCACCCGCGTCGTCTACCCGATCCGCAACGCGCTCACCGGCGGCGCCGCCGCGGCGAGCGGATTCGCCGGCAACTTTTGGGCGCTGACGTGGGGCCTCAACTGGTTCCCGCGGGCGAACTGGATGGTGCGGCCGGAGCTGCGCTACGACTGGTACACGCCCGACGCGTACGGCAGCCCCGCGCTGCCCTTCGGTCGGATCTCCACCGGCGCCGACGGCCAGCCGACGGGCAACGCCTATGGCCAGCTCTACGGCGGCTGCGACCTCGTCGTGCGCTTCTGAGCCACCGGGTCACCGCAGCGGCAGCGTGAGCACCGGGCCGGCCGACCCTGACTGCGAGTTGAGGTCGAGCGTCCACTTCAGGAAATTGAGCGTCGCGCGCGACTGGATATCGTCGTCGGCGATGTAGAACCAGTGCCCCCGATGGTACACCGCGACGTCGCTGCGGAGGGGACGGTGCTTCTGCACGCAGACGTGGAAGAGGCCCCGCGTCAGCTGCCGGGCATCGAACGGCCGGTCGTCGGGCCCCTTGAACATGTGCACCGACCCCTCCCGCACGTGTGCCGGGGGTACATCCACACCCTTCGACAGGAACGACATCGCCTGGTAGCCGGATCGCACGTTCATCGAGATCGTGTCCGTGGGCTCCGGTGGTGGCACGCTGGCGGCGGACTCGGAGTTGAGATCGATCTCGACGTCCTCCTGCGCCCGGACGACATCCGTCGTCAGCCCCGATTCGAGCCGAAACACCCGCGTCAGCTCCATCATGTCCGCTGCCCCGACCTCCTCGGGCCGGACCGCGAGGGCCAACAGCCGGGCCCGCTCGAGCAGCGTCACCTGCTCATCTGCGGAGCGATACACATACCCCGCCTCGGCCGCCAGGATCGTGTCTTCGCCCAGGGGCGCCTGCCCGGGCACCGCCCCGTGCGCCTCGTCATCGCGCGTCGCGACGCGCAGCTTGACGGCACCGCGGTTCTGCAGCCCGATCATGAGATCGACCGCGTAGGTGAAGTCGTCGTTGGGCGTGAGCACGCGGCTGAGGGGCGAGGTCGCCGTCGGCGCGTTGCGCACGCCGTTGATGCTGTCCACGAACGCGAGCAGGAACGTCCGCCTGTCGTTTCCCGGGGCGACGTCCAGCAGCACTTCCGCCCGCAGGGCCCTCGCGAGGGATTCCGCGAGGTTGTCGCCGCGCCGCGGCTGGTAGCCGAGCGTGGGCTCGTCCCTGAGCCCGAAGACGCCGCCGAAGACGCCCTGCGACGGGTCATCCTCGGGCTGTCCTCCCGTGCCGTTGACGGTCGCCTCCGTGACGTTCGTGATGCTGGGAAGATCGAGGAACGTGGGTACCTCGCCATACCGCATCCGCACGAGATTGAGCAGTAGCTCCTGGGAGGAGGTGTGGCTGTAGGTCTCGTTGTAGTGGATGCGGGTCCCGCGGATCGCCCAGGACCCCATGCACCCCGACGCGGCGAGACAGGACGCGGCCACGCCCCACGCGACGATGGCGAGGAGGCGGCGCCCGGCGCATGGCCGCCGACCGACGCGGGTGTCTCGGCAGATCTGCATGGCGTGCGTCAGTTGACCGGGAGCGTCAGGACGGGACTGCTGCCGGCCTCGGACCGGACGTCGATCATGAACTTGATGAAGTTGAGGGTGGCCCGCGACTGGACGTCGGTCTCCGGGATGTAGAACCAGTGGCCGCGGTAGTGGACGGCCAGGTCGCTGTGCCAGGGTCGATGCTTCTGCACGCAGACGTGGAACAATCCGCGTGTGAGCTGTCGCGCGTCGAATGGACGGCCGTCGAGCGCCGCGAAGCCCCGCACCGTGCCGCGGCGCACGTGCGCCTCCGGCACGTCCACGCCCTTCGACAGGAATGCCAGGGCCTGATACCCCGACCGCACGTTGATGGTCAGCGTGCCCGTGGTCTCCAGCGCGGCCATCGCGGCGACGTCGGGCGCGGGGCCGGTCTCGACGACGCCCGCCGGCGGCGCGGGCAGTTCCTCGACGTCGGCATCGTCCATCGGCCCCGCCTCCGGGTTCCGGAGCACGAGCGGCAGATCGGCGGCCTGAGGCTGCGGCCCGTCGTCGACGGCTGCCGGATTGAGATTGATCTCGTCATCCTCCTGCGACTTGACGCGGTAGACGAACGTTCCCGGATCGAGCCGGAAGACGCGCTGGAGCTCCTGCACGTCGGGTGTGTCGATTTCATTCGGCCGGATCGTCAGCGCGGCGAATCGTGACCGCTTGAGCAGCACGGCGCGATCCCCTTCCACGTCGAAGAGGTAGCCCTTGTCCGACGCCTTGAACATGTCGAGGGTGAGGACGTTCTTCGCCGGGATCGGCGAGCCCTGCGGCTTCTCGTCCTTCGTGGCCACCTTTACCACGACCGCGCCGCGGTTCTGCAGGCCCACATAGAGGTCGACCGCATACCGGAATTCGTCGTTCGATTCGAGCACCGGACTCGCCGGCGACGTGGCCGCAGGGGAGTTGCGGACGCCGTTGATGCTGTCCACGAAGGAGAGGAGGAACGTCCGTGTGTCGTTGCCGGGCGCGACGTCCAGAATCGCCTGCGCTTGGACCGCCTTGAGCATCGACGCGAGGAGATCGTCACCGGTGCGTGGGTGATAGGAGAGCGTCGGGTTGTCGCGCAGCGAGAAGACGCCCTCGAAGACGCCGTTGAGCGCCTTCTTCTGACCTGCAGCCCCCGTGACACTCGCCTCGGTCTGGCTGATGATGCTCGGCAGATCGAAGAAGGTCGGGGTCTCGCCGTAGCGCATCCGCACGATGTTGAGGAGCATCTCCTGCGAGGCGGTGTAGCTCAGGCTTTGGTTGTAGTGCAGCCGGGTGCCCCGCATCGCCCAGGATCCCATGCACCCGGCGGCGGTGCAGGCGGCGAGGGACACGAGCGCACACACGACCGGCCACCTGCGGCTCGCAGGATGCGGGCTTCGCCAAGTCATCGCTGGGGTGTCCGGCGGACGGGGGATGGGCGGACCACGGGAGGACGGATAGCCGAGCCAACCCGTTGCCCGCAAGACGGCCCGGTGCCATCCGGGGGACCGCCTGCCGCCCCCCAACCCACGACCTGCGCAGCCTGCCCATCACCCCGGCCTTGGCCGGCCGCGAAAATCGTCGATACACTCCGCGACGCTGCTGGACGCTTCCGATGCCGCCCCTCAGTTTCGCCGCCTTCGTCGCCGTCCTCGTGGCGTCGCACGCCGGGTTTCGGCTGCAGCGGGCCCTGCCTGAGACGTTCACCGATGACGCGACCGCGGGAAACGTGCGATCCGTGCTCGCCATGCTTTCGATGCTGACCGTGGTGGTACTCGGATTCGTGACGGCCGATGCGAAGAACTCGTTCGATCATGCGGCGAGAATCCTCGCCGACACGGCCGTCCGGATGGTGTCGATCGACCGCATCCTCGCCGATTTCGGCAACGAAGGGGCGCGATCATGGTCGCAAGTGCCTTCTTTCTCGTGCTCGACCACGAGGGGCCGATGACGGGGCCGATGCGTCTAGCGACGGGCACGCTCGAGCGCGCCCTGGCGATCATGGGACAGTGACGGCGGCGGTCGTCACGGCTTCGAGGACGATGCGATGCTCGAGACGCTCCTCGTCGGGATCATGCTCTTCGTCTCGACGAACGTCGACGACATCTTCCTGACGATGGCATTCTTCGCCGATCCGCGCCTCGCCGCGCGGGCGGTGGGGGCGGGGATGTTTGGGGGCATCACCGTCCTCGTGGCCCCCAGCGCGGCCGCGGCCGCGTGCGCCCTCGCGGTGCCGCACGAGTGGATCGCGCTTCTGGGAGTCGTGCCACTCGGGCTCGGGCTGCATCGTCTCTGGACGGCCTGGCAACGCGGCGCGGGACCGGGGGGCACGTCCGCGGACGACGGCGACGAAGCCGTGCGCGCCACCGGCTCGTTCCTCGCCCAGGCAGGCTCGGTCGCGGCCGTCACCGCGGCCAATGGCGGCGACAACCTGGGCGTCTACATTCCCGTCTTCGCGCAGCAGCTCGGCATGGTGCCCGTCTATGCGGCGATCTTCGCCGTGATGACCGCCGTCTGGTGTGTCGTGGGCCGGGCGCTGGTCACCCACAGGCTCGTCGCCGCCACGATGCGGCGGCTGGCGGGCGTGGTCCTCCCGTACGTGCTCATCGGCCTGGGCATCTGGATCCTCAAGGACGCGATCAGCCTCGTGTCGCCCGCGTCCCGCTGAGCCGATTCGACGTGTGGCACGCAGAAGGGACGCGATTCCGCCCCGGGCGAACCGTGGGCTACGATAGAGGGTAGTGCGGGCGGCGGACATCCGACGGGCGGATCCGTGACTCGGCGGCGTCGGGCCGCTGCCCACCTCGGCGAGGGCCCCCTCAATGCTCAGCATGCCGCTCCGCATGCCGCTCAGCACCCGATGCACGGCCCTGCGGCGGGGGTCGGAGGCACCGGACCGCGCGCGGGGCACATACAGGGCGATCGTGGCCCTCGCGGCCGGGCTCGTGTCCGGGCCGAGCGTCGCGGCTCCGACACCAGAACAGCTGTCGTTCTTCGAGTCGAAGATCCGGCCCGTGCTCGCGCAGCACTGCTACCAGTGCCACTCCGCCGAGGCGCTGCGGTCGGGCAAGCTCAAGGCCAACCTGCTCGTCGATTCGCGCGAGGGGATGCACAAGGGGGGCGAGAGCGGCGCGGCCGTGGTGCCTGGAAAGCGAGAGGAAAGCCTGCTCCTCGCCGCGATGCGCTACGACGGGTTCGAGATGCCGCCGACCGGAAGGCTGCCCGACGCGGTGATCGCCGATTTCGAGACGTGGATCGACATGGGCGCACCCGATCCGCGGGACGAGCCGGCGGCTCGGCAGGAGGAACGATCGATCGACGTCGCGGCGGGACGACGGCACTGGTCCTATCGCCGCCTCGCGCCCGTCTCGCCACCGAGCGTGCAGCGCGACGCGTGGCCGCGCAACGACATCGACCGGTTCACGCTCGCGCGGCAGGAGGCCGCGGGGATCGCGCCCAACGAGGAGGCGGCGAAGGAGACGCTTCTGCGTCGCGTCACGTTCGATCTGACGGGCCTGCCACCGACGCTCGAGGAGCTCGATGCCTTTCTCGCCGACACCTCGGGCGACGCCTACGACCGGGTCGTCGATCGGCTCCTGGCCAGTCCCCGGTACGGCGAGCGGTGGGGACGACACTGGCTCGACGCGGTGCGGTATGCGGAGAGTGGCGGCTACGAGTTCGACGGCGACCGTCCCGGCGCCCACCACTATCGCGACTGGGTCATCAAGGCTCTCAACGACGACCTGCCGTATGACGAGTTCGTCCGGATGCAGGTGGCGGGGGACCTCCTGAGGCCCGGCGACCACGCCGGCACGGCCGCGACGGGATTCCTCGTCGCGGGCCCCTACCCCGGACAGGTCACGGCCAAGACCGTCGAGCCGATCCGCTACGACCAGCTCGACGACATGGCGCAGGCCCTCGGCGCGAGCGTGCTGGGGATGACGATCGGCTGTGCGCGGTGCCACGACCACAAGTTCGACGCGATCGGCCACCGCGACTATTACGCCCTGATCGCCTGTCTCGGCAAGGCGGTGCAGCAGGATGCCGAGATCGATCCCGATCCGACGACGACGCGGCAGAAGCGGGACGCCTGGGTGGCGGAACGCGCCCCCCTGGCGGCGGCGGCGGAGCTGTTCCGCGCCGGGACTCTGCCCACCCGGTTGGCACGATGGCTAGCGGTGGACGCGCCCGCGCAGCAGGCGGCTCCCTGGCTCGTGCTGATGCCGCAGACGGTGAAGGCCTCGTTCGCGACGCTCGGGCAGGAGGCGGACGACACCGTGGTCGCCTCCGGCAAGCGGCAGGCGAACGACACCTACACGCTCATGTTCACGACGCACCAGATGGATCTCGGCGGGCTCAGGCTCGATGCGCTCGCGCGGCCGTCGGCCGACGGCGGCGGCCCCGGCACGGCGGCTGACGGCGCGTTCCGCCTCTCCACGGTGAAGGTGACGGCCGCACCGCTCGTCGCGGCCCCGGGGCGTGCGGCCGTGACACCGAAGCTCTCCGCGGTCGCGGCCAGCTTCGAGGACGCGGGCGGCGAGCTCGCCAAGGCGATCGATGCCGACGCCGGCACAGGCTGGTCCACGGCGGGCCAACCGGCCACGAGCCAGGCGGCGATTTTGGCGTTTGACAAGCCCGTCGGCTTCGCGGGCGGCACGACCCTCACCGTCGAACTCAGGTTCGAAGGTACCGCGCACGGGTTCGCCGCGCTGCGGAGCGCGACGGCGAGCGACCCAGGCGCCGCCGGCCTCGGGGGCAGATCGGTGCCCCAGGCCGTCCGCGAGGTCGCCACGCTCGCCGCCGCCACCCGCGACGCCGGCTCCGATCCGCTCGCCCGGCATCCGGCCGAACTGCTCCGCTGGTTCAGCAGGCTCGATACCGAGGCTGCCGCCGTGTTCGCACCGCTCGCCGCGGTCGATGCGCGGGAACCCAGGCCAAACCTGCTCAAGGTCTATTCCGCCACCAACGGCCCGTGGGTGATCACGGGCAACTCCCAGGGCGTGAAGAGCGGGAGCCAGGACGTCTTCGTGCTCGCGCGGGGCGAGGTGGGCCGCAAGAAGGGCAAGGCCGAGGCTGGCCGCGTGCTCGCGACGATCGCCGCGGACGAGGCCGAGCGCGACCTGCTCGCGGGACCGAACGCGGCGGCACCGCCCGATTCGCGCGTGGGGCTCGCGCACGGCCTCACCGACGTGCCACGGGGAGCCGGACCCCTCGCCGCCCGCGTGATCGCCAATCGTCTCTGGCACCATCACTTCGGCCGCGGCATCGTCGGCACGCCCAACGATCTGGGTAGGCAGGGAGACGCGCCGACGCATCCGGAACTGCTCGAGTGGCTCGCCAACCGCCTCGTCGAGAGCGGCTGGAGGCTGAAGACCCTCCATCGGCTGATCGTGACGAGCGCGACCTACCGACAGGCGGGTACGACCGACGCCGCCCGACTCGCGAAGGATCCGGACAACACGCTCGTGTGGCACCGGCGACCGCTGCGTCTGGAGGGGGAGGCGATCCGCGATGCCGTGCTCGCCGTCGCGGGCATGCTCGACCAGACGATGGGTGGACGTGCGGGCCTCGACGCGAACAGCCGACGGCGCAGCGTCTACCTCACCGTCACGCGGAGCCAGCCGATCGGATTCCTCCAGGTGTTCGACCAGCCCGAGCCCGTGCAGCCGATCGGGTCGCGGGGCGTGGCGACGGTCCCGACACAGGCGCTCGCGCTGATGAACGCGCCGCTCGTGCGGACCGCCGCCGAGCACCTGGCGAAACGCACGCGCACCGCCCTGTCGATCGAGGCGGCCGGGGGCTCGGGTGGCGTGGCGGTCGCATCCTGTTTCCGCGCGGCCCTCGCGCGGGCGCCGAGTCCCGCCGAACTGGAGGCCTTCACCGGTCTGCTCTCCGCCCGCGAAGAGGCCGCGGGCAGCGACATGGCCGCTCGTCACGCAGCGCTCGCCGACGTGTGCCAACTCATCTTCTGCCTCAACGAATTCATCTGGGTGGACTGACCGTCGCCCCGGAAGGACGCACCCCATGACCGACGCCCACGCCACGATCGGTGACCTCGCGCTGCCGGCGCGGCGGCGCTTCCTTCGCGAGGCCGGTCTCGGCTTCGGCACGCTGGCGCTCGCCACGCTGCTCGGCGAGGAGTCCCAGGCCGCCACGAGCGTCGGAGCGTCCCCCACGCGGCTCCTGCCGCACCATCGGCCGAGCGCGCGGCGCGTCATCTGGCTCTTCATGCCCGGGGCCCCGTCGCAGGTCGACACCTGGGACTACAAGCCGGAACTCCAGGCCAGGACCGGCGAGCCGCTGCCCGGCGCCGACAGCCAGGTGGGCTTCTTCCAGACCAGCGGCAAGTGCCTCGCCAGCCCCTTTCGCTGGGCCCGGCGCGGCGCGTCGGGCACGTGGGTGAACGAGGAGATCTTTCCGCTGCTCGCTCGACACGTGGACGACATGTGCTTCATCCACTCGATGCACCTGCGGGCCAACAACCACGCGCCGGCGGCGATGGAACTGATGTGCGGACTCAACCGGCCGGGCATGCCGAGCATGGGCGCCTGGCTCGACTACGGTCTCGGCACGATGAACGCCGACCTGCCGAGCTTCGTCGTCATGCACGAGCGCAAGCCCCGGGGCGACGACCAGATCTGGTCGGCCGGCTTCCTCCCCAAGAGCCACCAGGCCCTCGCCCTCGACGCCCGGCGGCCCGTCGCCATCGACAACCTCGCCCTGCGGCGGGGGCAGTCGCTCGAAACGCAGCGGGCGGAGCTCGATCTGCTCGCGAGGATGAACGGCCTGCATGCCGAGGCCAGGCCGACGCAGGCCGATCTCGCCGCTCGCATCTCCAGCTTCGAGCTCGCCTACCGCATGCAGACCGCGGCGCCGGAGGCGCTCGACCTGTCGGCCGAGTCGAAGCCGATGCACGACCTCTACGGCACCGCCGACCCGAAGTGCGGCGTGTTCGCGAAGCAGTGCCTCACGGCGCGTCGGCTGCTGGAGCGGGGCGTGCGCTTCATCCAGATCTTCGCCGGCAGAACCGCGGCCGGCGACGGCGCCGTCGACGACGTGCCCTGGGACGGCCACAGCAACATCGAGACCAACCACCGCGAGTGCGGTCTGGCCACCGACCGACCGGCCGCCGCCCTGCTCGCCGATCTCAAGGCCCGCGGCATGCTCGACGACACGCTCGTCATCTGGGGTGGTGAGTTCGGACGGACGAGCGATTCACAGGGGGGCAAGGGACGGGACCACAACCCGCAGGGATTCACGATCTGGCTCGCGGGCGGCGGCGTGAAGGGCGGATTCCACTACGGGGCCACCGACCCATTCGGCTACAAGGCCGTCGAGAAGAAGGTGCATGTCAACGACCTGCACGCGACGCTCCTCCATCTCCTCGGCATCGAGCACGAGAAGCTCACCTACCGCTCCAACGGCCGGGACTTCCGGCTCACCGACGTCGGTGGCTCGGTCGTGACGGACATCATCGCGTAGCCGAGGGCAAGCGCATCGCCCCGTCGCTGCATGCGTCCGCCGTCTCGACGCCGCGCACCGATCTCGACGAAACGCCTTTGGGCATCGGCCCGGCAGGCGGGGAAGCCTGAGAAAGGGCCTCGGCGATGTGCGGCGAAGACGCGGGCTCACGCCGTCGCGTCCGGGCGAATCCGGATTGCACGGGCTGGTACAGGCGAGTACTTGCTCGCCGTCCAGCTCCATCGATCTCGCTCCATCGATCCAGCCCGCACACCGGATTCGCCGTCCATGATCCGAGCCACGAGACGTCCTGTCGATCAACGTCCGTTCCGGCTACCAGGTGCTGACCTTTCTGTCGAAGGGGTGGAGGTGCCGGAATCGCACGTCCGCCGCGGCTCGGCGCCCTTGTACAGGACACTCGACGGCCGGCCCTTCGACGGCCGCCAACTCACCAGGGGGCTGTTTCGCGTCTGCGTCCAGAAGCACCGGCCGCTGTGGAGCGACACGGCCGTGTACTACCGCGGCCACTGGTTCTCCATCGCCGAACATGACGTGCAGTCGCGCTCGACGCTCAACCTCGTCAAGCTCGCGATCGACCTGCAGTCGCAGGCCGGTGCCGCAGGGCCGGTCCTCACGCTCCCTCTGAACTGACCATCGGCACCTACGCGGGCTTGCCGGTCACCGTCGCGAGCCGCTCCTCGGCCCGGCGACGCACGGTCTTGATGGCCGAATCGAGGACGAACGAGCTGCGAGTGTCCTTGTCGTCGAACCACGTGGCATCGACCAGCCCGGCGATCTTGTCCGTCCGCGCGATGATGTCGCGGAGCTCGTCGGGGTCCTGGGTCGCCTTCATGCGCAGGTCGAAGTCCCGCAACGACGTGTAGAAGTAGTCGAGGTGCTTCTCGGAGTTGAACGACCGGATCCCCTTCAGCCGCTCGAGGAGCGGATTGACGACCAGAAAGAACGCTACGAGATAGACCCAGATCTGGTTGAGGAGCGTGGCCAGCCAGAGCGGCAGCGAGTGGAAATAACCCGGCACACCGCTGCTGTAAAACCGCCGGGCCACGGAACTCGAGGGAAACGAGCCGTCGGCATGCCGGGGAAAGCCGCGGCTCTCGGTGAAGAACGATTCATCGTTGAAGGCTGCTTCCTGAGCGGCGATCAAAAGAGCCCACTGCACGGCAGGATGGGTGCCCCTCTCGACGAGCAGATCGATGGTCGAGGCGAGCAGGGTGACGTCGCGATCGGGCCGAATCCGATCGAGATCGATCGAGCCCTTGGGGACGACGACGGTCTGGAGGAAGGGCAGCTTCTTCGCGTAGGCGTCGGCGAGCGTGAAGTCTTGGAGCCGCAGGCCGGGGTCTGCGAGGAGCCGCTGCGCCGTCTCCGATTCGAAGGCGTCGACCAGGAACATCGCGTCGATCTCCCCCGCGAGCAGCTTCGTGGCCGCTTCGGCGTTGGGCAGTTGCACCCACTCGCCGCGTGGCTGGCCGGTCGTACGGTTCAGCCTCTCCACGATGCGGAACAGCCGATTGGAAACCGACCCCTCCGGCCCGATCGCGATCTTTTTTTTGCCAAGCGCCGCGAACGGGTCGTCGCCGGCCAGGGCGTCCCCGCGGTGAATGAGCATGATCGTTGCCAGGCCGACACTGCCGAGCGATTCGAGCGTCGGGTCATCCTTCGACGTAAACGTTCCCGCCGTGATGAAACTGACATTGACTTCCGACCGATCGTCCCCGAGATGCTCGAACCCCTCCACCTGACCAGACGTCGGCACGAGTTTGAGTTTCAGCCCCTGCCCGGCCAGTTGGGTCGCCAGCCCTCGTGACAACCGGTCGTATACCGACCCGGCCTGGCCGCTGGCGATCGTGGTCGTGTGCGGTGGAATCGGCCTGAGGGCGACGGCCAGGCTCCCCAAGGCGATTCCCGACAGGACGAGCGGCACCCGCTTGTAGCGGATGATCCTCAGCCACCCCTGCACCTCATGCTGGAGATCGCGGAAGGTGCCGGCGAGTTTGTCGCGAAGTTTGTCGACGATCGTTGCCATGGTTTTGATGCGGACGTTCCGTGTGAGCGAACCCGGGCACCATCTTATTGCCGGCCTCGCGCAGCCGTCGAACCAGGGCTCGAGGCCAACGTCACCCGCACGAACGCCGCCCGGTGCCCCCCCCGCCGCGACCCCACGCGGCGGGTTTGCCATGCGAGCGGCAGGGCGGCTAGCCTGTGCGGCCTCCGCACGACGCGGACCATTTCCTTCACGTCACCGAGGCAGACATGACCAGGGCCACAAAGAAGTCAGCGAAGAAGTCGACCGCGCGCGGCGCGGCCCCCCGAGACACGAAGACCGCCCTCGCCGCCCGGGCGGCGAAAGCCGTGACCGATGCCATCTCCCAGTCGAAGAAGGGCGGCCGCAAGGACGACATGGATGTGCACGTCCACGTCGGCGACGTCGTGATGATGGGCTTCGACGAGGCTGTGGACGCCGAGGAATGGGGCATGCGGGAGACCAACAACGAGGGTGCCGCCAGGGGAGGCAGCCGTGGCCGTGGCAAGGCCGCCCGCGACACCGACGGCCAGGATGAGAAGGGCCGGAAGGTGCGCCGCAGCATCACCCTGCGAAAGGGTCCGCTCGCGCTGCAGGCCGTGGAGCGCTCGGAGCCTGCGAAGAAGAAGGCCGCCAAGAAGAAGGCCGCCGCCAAGAAGCCGACTTCGGTCCAGAAGAAAAAGACTGCCAAGAAGAAGTCTAAGAAGCGTTGACGGTCCACGGGCCTCCCGCGCGTTGCCCGGGAGGCCCCTCGGACAGGCACGTCGCCCGCGCTCACGTGTGGCTGTGCCGTCGGATCAGGTACCCGCGGGTCCACGTCAGCACGGTGTCGCCGTCGCATCGCGTCGGCACCGCTCGCAGAAGCCGGCGACCGGTACGGTCAAAGAGCCGCGCGAGCAGCACGTGCACATAGGTGGCGTTCGCCGCCTGGGCCTGTGCGCGCTCGCAGGCCTCGATGCCGGGGAAGTTCGTCACGGCGCCGCAGCGCGCGACGATGAGATCCGCGAGACGATCCGGGGCGTCGGCGATCCCCCACGGCTCGGTCGCGTAATAGACCCCGTCGATCCCCACGAAATCGCCGCGGGCATGGGTGAGATCCGGAAGGCCCGCCGCGTCGAGGCGGTCGTGCACGATGCCGGCGTAGGCCGTGGCACAGGCGGAGAAGTCGTATCGTCCGTCAGCTGCGAGTCGGTGCACGCCCACGCCGTCGAGCACGTCGCCGTGATCATCGGCCGCACGAAACCCACCAGGAAAGCAGACCGCCGAACCGTCGGGGCCCAGTCGTCCGCGCATCTCCTTGCGGGCGTCATCCTGACCAAGCCCGAGAAAACTCCGGCACGAGACGGCGAAGTGTCGCCCGGCGAGTTCCACCCGGTGCACGTGCGGCACCACGTCGGGATCCTCGTCGGTCGGGAACGTCAGCTGCAGCGATGAGCCGCCCACTTCGACGACGCCGACCGGCTCGCGGCCCGCGTCGAAGGCACGCACGACGACGTCGTTGAGATTGATCCAGGTCCAGATGCCCTCCTCCTCGCTGCCGCACGTCGTGCGCACCTCGCCCGCGCGGAACCCGTGGTGGAGGATCCCCTGCCGGATCGACGCGTAGAGTGTCTCGACCGCGGGGCGTCCGTGGAGTCGCTCCGCGTACCGCATCCCGGCGGTCGCGAGCAGGTTCACCTCGACGGCACGCGGATCGATGGCCGCATCGACGAGAAACCGGCCGGCGTGCTCGAGCAGCGGATCGATGATCTCGGGCACCACGCCGGCCTGGCCCGCCGGATCATCCGGACGGACGAAGTTGTTGATGCCGTCCTCCTTCGCCCCCGAGGCCATGACGGGAAACTCCTTCTCGAGGAGCTTCTCGACACGGGCGAATCGGCCGGGTTCGACGCGGTAGAGGAAGAGCCGGGTGCCGCTGCTGCCGGCATCGATGACCGCGGTGACGTGGGTCACGGTGACGTTCCTGGGGCCACCATCACCTGGGCCGCAGGAATTGGAACGGCTCCGCCGGGCGGAAACCGCCGGTCTGGTCGCCGGCCCGGTCCGGCTCGCCGTCGAGCTGCAGCTTGCGCACGCCCGACGACGGACCGAAGTCGAGGTCGGCGAGCTTCACCCAGACGACGCTCGGGGAGAACGTGCTCTCGAAGTAGTAGACCCGCTGCTTCTGGTCGGCGACGGTGCGCCAGATGGTCGAGGAGATGTTCGGCTTGTCGGGCGTGGTGATCCCGCGTGGCACGCCGACGTTCCGCATGACGCTGAAGACGTCCGCCACGGCCTCCCGCGGGTCGGACGACTGGCGGCAGGCATTGATGTAGAAGGAGGCCCGGGCGAACCGGTCGGCTGCGCGGTTCGTTCCCGGCAGCATCACGGTGCCGCCGATCTCCCGCCAGTAGCGATCGAGGGCGATCTGCTGCTCGAAGAGCGGGGAGTTCGTCATCACCTGGTACTGCCGGCCGTGATGGATGACGGTCTTGCCGCCGACATACTCCACGATCGCCGAGTCGCCCGTCGCGTCCGAGATGGACAGATGCACCATCCCCGGGCGGCCGTTCGGTGCCATGACGGGCACCACGCGAAAGGCCTCCTTGCGCAGGTCCGCGACCGCCTCCTCGACGCTCGCGAACCGATCGAGCACGTACTGCGTCCACGCGCAGATGCTGACCACCGGGCGCGGATCATCGGTGGCCGGATACTCCGACTCCGCGAGATAGAGGATGTTGGCGACGAGTCCCTTCTCGTTCATCCCATCGGCGGTGGCGCCCTCGTACACGGAGGCCACGACGCTCCCATGGAGGCTCGTCCACTCGAGCGATCCCCTCCCCAGCCCTCCGTCGCGATTCATCCCGCGAGGAAACAGCCAGAGGTTCGTGCGCATGTCCTCCTGCCAGTCCATCGACCGGCCGGTGACGATCTGGTCCTCGGGGCCGAGGTACACCGCGCGGGTGCAGGCATGGGCGGCTGCCGCCGCAAGGCAGGCCGTCGCGACAACCGCCACCGCGAGCGGGGCGCGGCCGCGCCGGGGAACCGCTGCACGTGTCGGGCGACGAGGGATGCGATCCATGATGCGAGCCCTTCGGGAAGAGGCTGGGGGAAAGAGGCCGGGCGAAAGAGCCTTGGGGAGAGACTCGGGACGAGCTGGAACACGACGGACCACGGCCGGCGTGCGGCGCGAAGATATCGCGTGCGGGACGTGCGGGCCACCCCCGGGCGCGCCGTGGCCGGCCCGGCGATGACCGGACGGCACATTCCCCGCGCACGGCAAACTCGCCTCGGCCCCCGTGATTTCTCCGGCACCGCATCGCCGCTTTGGGCGGTCCGCGCAAGGACGGCCGGCCCACCGCGTCGGGCCGCATCGTGGGATCGCAAGCGTCGATGTCCCACGCAGCCGACGGATCCGATACGCGCTCTCAACGCCTCCCAGGATTGATGATGCGACCGGGTACGCCAGGGCGGCATGCGGCGGCGGTGGCGTGCATGCTGGCGACGGCGATCACCGCGCCCGTCCCCGACGCGGTCGCCGCCGACCTGTCGCCACCCGACGAGGTCTTCGAGCTACGGGCCCGCGACCCGCAACGGGACGTCCCCGATCCGCAGCGGTTTCTCTGGCCGCGCTGGCAGGAGGCTCGCCGGGCGTCGCTCTATGGCTGGGTCGATTGCGGCATCGGCGGCAATGCGAACGGCAGCGCGTTCAACGGCACCGTCGGCCTGCAGGACCGCAACCTGCAGGCGATGATGTCCCAGCTGTACCTCGTCGCGGAGCGGTCCCTCGACTTCGAATCGGACGACTGGCAATGGGGCGCGCGGATCGACCTGCTCTACGGCACCGACGCCTGGCAGACGCTGGCCCGCGGCCTCGACGCCTACCGCTTCAACGAGTACGACAACTTCGGCGTTCCGCGCTGGGACTCGAGCCGGTACTACGACCTCGCCATGCCGCAGCTCTACGGCGAGGTCGGTCGCGGCGACGTCGCCGTGCTGGTCGGCCACGTCTACTCGCCCCTCGGGTACGAGAACGTGCCCGCCGTCGGCAACTTCTTCTATTCCCACTCCTACACCTTCAACTTCGCGACGCCCAACACCGTCACCGGCGTGATCGCGCGGTGGGAGCCGGAGGAGGGCGTGCGGGTGTCGAGCGGCGTCACGAACGGGTGGGACAACTTCTCGGACGGCATGCCCGTCTTCGACAATCCGGGCTATCCGGGCGCGTCGAGCAATCTCGCCTACCTCGGCAACGTGGTGCTGGCGTCACCCGACGGGAGGCAGCTCGTGTCGATCGCGGTGTCGACGGGCAACGAATACACGCCGGTCGTCGACCCGTCGGGCGCGCCGGGTCGGCTGCTCGTCGGCAACCGCTCGATGGTGACGGCCTACTGGCAGAACGAGCTCGCGGACCGCGTCACCGCGGTCACCGAGGCCTCGTCCGCCTGGCAGTTCAACGCCGACACAGGGCTGTCGAACCTCGGCCAGCAGGCGGGGCTCGCCCAGTGGTACGGCGTCTGCCAGTACTTCTATCGCGGTCTGACCGATCGGCTCTCGGCCGGCGCGCGGCTCGAGTGGTTCCGCGACAACAACGGCTTCCGCACTGCGTATCCCGCCCGCTACGCGGCCCTCGGCGTGCCTCCCGTGGCGAGCGGCTTCGCGGGCAACTTCTGGGAGACGACGTTCGGCCTCAACTGGATGCCAACGCCCAACTGGGTGGTCCGTCCCGAGATCCGCTACGACTGGTACACACCCGACGACTACGGCTCGGGCGCGCTCCCCTTCGGCCCCGTCGTGACGACCCCCACCGGCCTCGTCACCGGCGACGCGTTCGACCAGTGGTACCTCGGCTGCGACGCCATCTTCCAGTTCTGAGCCCCGCGGTGGCCGCGGGCTCGCGTCCGCCGCGGTCAGGCGGGCGATTCGTCGCGAACGACGTCCACGGTGAGGTCGGCGAGTCGGCGGTACAGCAGCAGCTTGTCCTTCAGCAGCCACCCATCGAACCCGAGCCGCTCCATCGGCACCCAGAGCGACACCCAGCCGGCGATGACGAACGCCTCGCCGACGATGTCGTTGAAGAGGCTGTCGGGATAGAGCCTGCCCACCGCGGAGTGGATCGCGAGCAGCACGGTCATGATCGTCAGCCCCACCGTCAGCCAGCGGATCGTCCGCACGCGGTTCCGCTGGTGCTGCCGCTGGAGGATGCCGGCCTCGTAGGAGAAGAAGTTGCGGACGGCCTGCTGCGTCTCCGCCTCGGTGGCCTCCGGATCGTCCCCGTGCGAGACGCGCACCTGGAGCTCGAGCGGCGCCTTCGGCGGCGCGTCGCTCGCCCACTGGACGATGTGCTCGACCGCGCGGGGATCGAGATCCCGCTGCCGGAACGGCGATGGGTCGAGCGCGCTGTAGAGGCTGTCGAGGCTCTCGACCTGGACCTCGATGCGGTAGGGGTTCGCCATCTCGAAGGGCTCCCTGCGGCGCGGGGCACTCGACGCGTGCCCGCGGTGCGGTTGTCAAGGATACCCCCCTGATACCGCCATCACGACGCCCCGCGTTCATGAGGACCGTATGAACCGCCATGCGGAGCCCTCTTCGGCGGATCCCACGATCCTTCCGATACAATCAAGGTTTCTCCCGCCCCGGCCCCGCGCGCCCGACCGCCAGGATCCCTCCCGTGAGCCGCATTCTCATCATCGGTGCCGGCGGTGTCGGGGCCAGCATGGCGTCGATCGCCGAGACCCGCACGTTCTTCGAGTCGTTCGTGCTCGCGGATGTCGGCGAGCAGCTGTGCATCGACGCGGTGAAGACCCTCGACAATCCGGCCCGCTTCTCGACGGCGGTCGTCGACGCCCGCAAGTCGGCCGATATCGTCGCCCTCGCGGAGGCGACCAAGTCCGACATCATCGTCAATGCGTGCGACCCGCGGCTGAACGCCCCGATCCTGGAGGCCGCGTTCACCGCGAACTGCACCTACCTCGACCTGGCGATGAACCTGAGCAAGCCCCACCCGACGAATCCCTACGCGGAGGTCGGCACGCCGCTGGGGGCGGCCCAGCTCGCCGCCGACCAGCAGTGGCGCGAACGTGGCCTGCTCGCGCTCGTCGGGATGGGGGTCGAGCCGGGCCTGAGCAACGTCTTCGCCCGGTACGCCGCCGATCACCTCTTCGACACGATCGACGAGATCGGCGTCCGTGACGGCTCGAGCCTCTCCATCGACGGCTTCGACTTCGCGCCGACGTTCTCGATCTGGACCACCATCGAGGAGTGCCTCAACCCGCCGATCATCTGGGAGCGGAGCCGCGGGCTCTTCACGACGGAGTGCTTCAGTGAACCGGAGGTCTTCCACTTTCCGGCGGGCATCGGCGCGACGGAGTGCGTGAACGTGGAGCACGAGGAGGTGCTGCTCATCCCGCGCGAGATCGACTGCAACCGCGTCACCTTCAAGTACGCGCTCGGCGCCGAGTTCATCGACTGGCTCAAGACCTTCGCCTACCTGGGACTCGACAGCACCGACAAGGTGCGCGTGGGTGACGTGTCGGTCGCGCCACGGGACGTGCTCGCCGCCGTGCTGCCCAATCCGGCGAAGCTCGGCCACGTGATGCACGGACGCACGTGTGCGGGCACCTGGGTGAAGGGCACGTCGTTCGGCGAGCCGCGCGAGGTGTACCTCTACCACGTGGCCGACAACGCGACGACCATGCGGGAGTACGGGGCGCAGGCGGTCCTGTGGCAGACCGCCGTCTGCCCGGTCATCGCCCTCGAACTGCTGGCGACCGGCGCGTGGAAGGGGGTGGGCGTGCGCGGCGCCGATGCCTTCGACGCCGTGCCGTTTCTCAACCTGCTCGGCGACTACAACACGCACCACGGCATGGTCGAGATGGGACCCCGACTCTGGCCGAGCCCGCGGCCCACGGGCCAGCGCGGCTGGGACCGACCGATCCGCCGCGCGATCGTGCCGAGCGTCTGAAGCCCCGAGCGTCTGAAGCCCCGGTCGCGCGGCGGGGCCACGCGGCGGAAGGACCGGTCCGCGTTGGTATGATTCGGGCTGCGACCGCACCCCCCTTCGCACCACCCGCGTCCTCCCGACGAGGCTTCCCATGCACGTCCCGCGCCCGATGCTCATGGCCCGTATCGCCCGCCCTCCGGTGATGGCCTGCATGGCCTCCATGACCTGCATGGCACTGGCCGTCGGCCTCCTCGCCGCCGCGTCGGCGGCCCCGGCCGAACAGGATCGCCGCTGGGAGCAGGCATCCGAACGCATGCCCAACGCCGCGGCGAAGCCGCGGCCCGTCGAAGCGGCGGCGGCGTCGGATGTCGCACCGTGGATCTGGGGGGCGGACGCGGATCGGGAGTATCGGCTGGTCCGGTCGTTTCGCGGGCCGGTGCGGTCCGCCATGCTCGTCGCGACCTGCGACAACCGCATGGCCCTGTCGATCAACGGCACGCAGGTGGGCAGCAGTGGCTCGTGGGAGCGCCCGGTGCGCGTCGATCTGACGCCCCACGTGCGCGATGGCGACAATGAACTCGTCGCCGAGGTCGGCAATGCGGGAGGGCCGTCCGGCTTCTCCTGCCGCCTCGTGCTGACCGCCGCGGATGGCGCGAAGACGGTGATCGTGAGCGATGCCTCCTGGACCGCCCGGGTGAAGGCGTCGGAAGGAACGACGGCGCCGGCCCGCATCGTCGCCAAGGCCGGCGACGGGCCGTGGGGCGACGTCCTCGCCGGCCGTCCCGGTTCCGCGGCTGACGCGAGTCCCGCGTTCAACGTGCCGGAGGGCTTCGCGGTCGAGCGTCTCTTCGTCGTCCCGAAGGAGGAACTTGGCTCGTGGGTCTCCCTGACGAGCGACCCTCGGGGCCGGCTCATCGCGAGCGATCAGGGAGACAAGGGCCTCGTGCGCATCACCCCGGCCGCGGCTGACGGATCGACGCCCACCGTCGTCGAACGCATCCCGGTGGACCTCACGGGGGCCCAGGGACTCCTCTGGGCGTTCGACGCCCTCTACGTCGTGTGCAACGGGGGGCCGGGGAGCGGCCTGTACCGGGTCACCGATTCCGACGGAGACGACACGCTCGACCGGGTCGAAAAGCTCCGGGCGATCGACGGCGCGGGCGAGCATGGACCCCACAACGTGGTCCTCTCTCCCGACGGCACGCGGCTCTTCATCGTGTGCGGGAATCACACGAAGGTGCCCTTCGGCGTGACCGAGGACACGCCGCCGCAGACGATGGGCGGCATCCGCGAGAACCAGCGGCGGCTCACACTCGATGCGGATGGCGCAAGCCGGCTGCCCGCCTGCTGGGACGAGGACCTGCTCACCCCGCGCATGTGGGACGCCAACGGCCACGCCGCGGGCATCCTCGCCCCCGGCGGCTACGTCGTGAGCACGGATCCCGCCGGACGGTCGTGGGAAATGTGGTCGGGCGGCTATCGCAACGCCTACGACATCGCCTTCAACGCCGACGGTGAGCTCTTCGTCTACGACGCCGACATGGAGTGGGACTTCGGCACGCCGTGGTATCGCCCCACCCGCGTGAACCACGCGACGAGCGGGTCGGAGCTGGGCTGGCGCAGCGGCTCCGGGAAGTGGCCGGCGGCCTACCCCGACAGCCTGCCGGCGCTCGTGGACATCGGGCCCGGCTCACCGGTGGGAGTGGCGTTCGGATACGGCGCACGGTTTCCGGCGGCCTACCAGCGGGCCCTCTACGTCTGCGACTGGACGTTCGGCACGATGTATGCGATCCACCTCGAGGCCGAGGGATCGACGTACCGGGGACGGAAGGAGGAGTTCGTCTCCCGCACGCCGCTGCCGCTGACCGACATGACGATCGGCACGGACGGGGCGATGTACTTCGCGGTGGGTGGCCGGGGCGGCCAGGGCGAACTCTATCGGGTCACCTACGCCGGCACCGAGCCGACGGCGCCGGTGGATGCGCGCAGCACGACACATGCCGACCTGCGGAGGCTGCGTCACGAACTCGAGGCCCTGCATCGACGCAGCCCCACCCCGGCAGCGGCCGTCGCGACGGCGTTGCCGGCCCTGTCGCATGCCGATCGCTTCATTCGGTATGCGGCGCGGGTGGCACTCGAACACCAGCCGCTCGCCTCGTGGCAGGACGCCGCACTTGCGGTCACCGAGCCCCGGGGCTGCATCGCGGGCGCGATCGCCGTCGCCCGTCAGGCGGAGCCGGCGGCACAGCCCGCGGTCCTGTCGGCACTCGACGCGATCGATCCCGCGTCGCTCGACGCATCCGGCCGCCTCGATCTCGTCCGCGCCTACCAGCTGGCGATGATCCGCCTCGGCGATCCCCCTTCCGACGCGAAGCGGCGCATCGCGGACAGGCTCGGGCCGCTCTTCCCGTCGAACGATGATGCGCTCGACCGCGAACTCGCCAGCCTCCTTGCCGCGATCCGTGCCCCGGGAATCGTCGCGAAGCTCGCCGGCATGCTCGCGCAGCCGACCGCATCTGCGGGACGGACCAATCTCGCACCGGACGAGGAGGCCCTCCGCGCCCTGATCACACGCAACGCCGGCTACGGCGGCGCCGTGCGGGCGTCGCTCGAGAAGCGCACCGACCTCCTCCAGATGCACTACGCGTACGTCCTGCGCACCGTGCACGACGCCGACGCGTGGACCGACGCGGATCGGCGGGCGTTCTTCGGCTGGTTTCCCCGGGCCCGCGAGTGGTCCGGCGGCAACAGCTACCGCAAGTTCCTCGTGGCGATCGAGAACGACGGCCTCGCCGGGCTGACGGAGAACCAGAAGCTCGCGCTCGAGGCGACCGGGGTCCGGACCCCGTGGGTGCCCCCACCGCTGCCGAAGCCGGAAGGTCCGGGCCGGAAGTGGACCGCGGAGGAGGTCCTCGCGCTGGCACATCGCGAGGGGGCCGCGGGGCTCAGCCGCGGTCGCAGCTTCGAGCACGGCAAGCGGTCGTTCGCCGCGGCGCGGTGCGTCGTCTGCCATCGGTACGGGGAGGACGGCGGTGCCACCGGTCCCGACCTCACGCAGGCGGCCGGGCGGTTCGCGCTCAAGGACCTGGTCGAGGCGATCGTCGAGCCGAGCAAGGTGGTCTCCGACCAGTACCGCGCGAGCGTGGTGCAGACGGCCGACGGCCGCACCGTCACCGGGCGGCTCGTCGCGGAGTCGCCGGAAAAAGTCACGCTCGTCGTCGATCCGGAGGATGCCACGAAGGTGGTCGAGATCAGCCGGTCGCAGATCGACGAGATCACCGTGAGCCCGACCTCGCTCATGCCGGCCGGTCTGCTCGACCAGCTCAACGAGCGCGAGGTGCTCGACCTCCTCGCCTACACGCTCTCGCGCGACAAGCCGCGGGATGGCCGGTTTCGGGCCGACAAGTAGGGTGTCGCACCTCGTGCCGCCAATGCGTGGCCGTCCGCCGACGCCCCCGCGCGGCCGTGGTGCGGGTCCGATTCCTCAGGCCTCGCCCACGAGCAGCTTTCCGGCGGCATCGATGGCGAGCGAGAGCCGACGGTCGCCGACACGGATCCGCATCAGTCCCGCGCCGTCGGGAGTGCGTTCCACCGCGCCGGTGGCGTTGACCTCCAGTCCGCTTTCGGTGAGGTAGCGGAGGAACGGCGGAGACTGATCGAGCACCCGCGCCAGGCGAAAGGACGAGCCGGCGGCGCACTCCGCGAGCGGTCGCGTCGCCGCCTCGTCGGCGGCCGGGAGTGACTGGGCGTCGGCACGCGGGATCGGGTCCCCATGCGGATCGACCTCGGGGTGACCGAGGTAGGCGTCGATGCGATCGACGAGCAGGTCGCTCACGGCGTGCTCGAGGTGCTCGGCCTCGTCGTGCACCTCGTCCCACGTCATGTCGAGCGTGCGGAGGAGGAAGAGCTCGATCAGCCGGTGACGACGGATCACGCGGAGTGCGAGCATCCGACCGGCCCGCGTCAATGCGACACCCTCGTAACGACGGTGCGTCGCGAGCCGCGCGGCATCGAGCGTCTTGAGCATGCTCGTCACGGTGCCCGGTGCGACGCCGAGCGCCGTCGCGATCTGGCCCGTGCTCGCGGCCCGGCCGTCCTGCGTGGCCGTGATCTGCCAGATCGTCTTGACGTAGTTCTCGACGGTGAGACTGGGCATGCCGGTGCCTCCACGAAACAGGAACTCGACGGACGACGCCCTGCGGCCGCAGTATGATTATGGCTTTCCCATGGGATGCGCGCATGCCCCTGAACGAGGCCGCCTTCCGGCTGGTCGAGCCGCTCGTCGGAGATCCCCAGGCGTTCGGAGCCGTCGTCAGCAGGCTCGGCGGCGTCACCGTGGTGGACTGCGGCGTGAAGGCCGTGGGGAGCGAGGCGGCCGGCTTGCTGGTCGCACGTGCCGCCATGGCGGGCCTGGGCAGGGTCGAGTGCCGCGAGGATGCCGCGTCTGACGGACCGTTCGCCGCGCTGTGGCCCGCCTGTCCGTGGCCGATCGTGACCGTCACGAGCGACGCCCCGGTCGCGGCCTGCCTTGCCGCCCAGTACGCGGGCTGGAAGGTGGCGACCGCCGACTACTTCGCCATGGCGAGCGGGCCGATCCGCGCCGCGATCGGCCGTGAGAAACTCTTCGAGACGATCGGTCTCCGGGAGCGCCCAACGGTTGCGGTCGGGGTGCTCGAGGCGTCGCGACTGCCGCCGGAGGACGTGTGCATCCGGCTGGCGACCGATGCGGGCGTGCCCCCCGCCGGCCTGCTGCTGCTCGTCGCGCGGACGGCGAGCGTGGCGGGCACGCTCCAGGTGGTCGCACGATCGCTCGAGACCTCGCTCCACAAGCTCCACGACCTCGGGTTCGACGTCGGCCGTGTCGTCCGTGGATCGGGGGTCGCGCCTCTGCCCCCCTGCGGCCTCGGCAACGACGATCTGGCCGCCATCGGTCGCACGAACGACGCGATCCTCTACGGCGGTCACGTGCGGCTCGAGATCGACGCGCTCGATGCCGCGCTGTGCGACATCGGTCCGCGGGTCGTCAGCAGCGGCTCTCCGAGCCACGGCCGGTCCTTCCTCGACCTCTTCGAGGCAGCGGGACGGGACTTTTATGCGCTCGATCCGGCGCTCTTCGCCCCGGCGACCGTCGATCTCGTGAGCCTCGCCTCGGGCCGCACCCACCGGTTCGGCGGGATGCGGCCCGACATCGCGAGCCAGTCGTTCGGCGTTGCCGGCCCCGATCGGTCGGCGGCCCGGGCGTGAGCGGCATGCCCACCCGTTCCGATGGCACTGCTGCCGCCACCACCAGACGGCTCGCCGTCGCGATCATCGGTCGCGAGACGGGCTGGCACGCCCAACGCATCGCCATGGCCCTCGGCACCCGGGGCCATGACGTCACGCACGTCGGCTGGGAGGCCCTCGCGTCGTCACTCGAGCCCGGCGGGGAGACGCTCTTGCCACGGGCACTCGCGCGGGCGGACGTGGTCTGCGTGCGCGGCATGCCGGGCGTGCCGACCGGCCCCGACCGACTCGAGCGGGTGGTCTTCCGCATGGACGTGCTCGGTCGACTCGCCGGCGGCGGCACGGCCGTCGTCAACGCGCCGCGCGCCCTCGAGGCGGCGATCGACAAGTACCTCGCGTCGTCCCGAATCGCCGCGGCCGGACTGCTCGTGCCGCGCACGCGCGTCGTGCAGGGCGAGACGGCGGCCCTGGCCGCATGGGACGCGCTCGGCGGGGACTGCGTCGTCAAGCCACTCTTCGGATCGCAGGGCAAGGGAGTCGAGCGGGTCCAGTCCCGAGCCGCCCTGGCGAGCTGGCTCGGACGTCCCGCTGGACCGGGTCCCGACGCGGTCGTCTACATCCAGGAGTTTCTGGGGGCGGCACGCTGGGACGCGCGGATTCTGCTCGTCGGCGATCGTCTCTTCGCCATGCGCCGCACCGCGCCGGCCGGTGAGTGGAGGACGAATCTTGCGGTCGGCGGCCGGGCCGAACGGTTCGACCCGCCTCCGGCCTGGGCGGCGGCGGCGAGGATCGCCGCGGACACCCTCGGGACCGCCGTGGCGGGCGTCGACCTGCTTCCCGCCCCGGACGGCAGTCCGATCATCCTCGAGGTGAATGCTGTGCCGGGCTGGCGCGGCCTCGAGGCGGCGACCGGCCTCGATGTGACGGATGCCGTCGCCGACCATCTGGCGGAGGTCGGTCGACGCGCCCGGCAGGCGACCTGAGCCGTCTGAGCCGGTGTGTTTCCAGCTGTTCGGACCGTTTTCCCGGCCGTTCAGACGTGGACACCTGGGAAATGCGACTCGCCCGCCCTGCCTGCTTCTTGGGCAGGCCACTCGCTGACCCGATTCGGGCAGCGTTGCCCACAAAAGAGGACGCTGCCCGGCTTTCGTCCGAAGTCATTGTGCCGCTTGCACTTCAGGCTGCGACTTGACTGCATGCCAACAGTTCCATCGGTTTTCCCGCGACGTCGCCGGTGGTGTCGCGCGGAGGTGGACCCCGAGATCCTCTTTATCGACGGTGGTGACGCGATGCCCGCGCAGAAACTCTCCGCATCCCTCCCAAGCCCCCAGCACGCCGCGCAGGCCGTCCTCCAGGTGGCGGAGCGGCTCTACGCGATGGACCCGGAGTGGGTCGTCTTCTTCCGGGAGGTGCTCGGAGTCGATGGGATCGTGCGCCGCACCTTCGGCGACGCCGACGCCCTGGTGCGATTCGAGTGTTCCCCCCAGTACGCCCGCATCCGCGAAATGCTCGACACGCTCCGCACCCGGGAACGCGACCACCCGTCCGAACGCGAGACGCAGCGGGTGGTGACCGTGCGCATGCCTCGGTCGCTGCACGAGACGCTCAAGGCGGAGGCGGAGCAGCTCCGTGTGAGCATCAACACGCTCTGCATATCGAAGCTCATGAAGCTCATCGATGCGCAGGAACGCGGTGAACTCGCCGACGGTCGGGGTCGGGACGAATCGGTCGCGACGCGGGCGACGGGCCACGGCGCCGCCCGGGAGGCGGTCTGACCGGAAGACGGCCGGACTGGAGTGGGCCTGTAAGCCGGGTTCTGTCGTCGCCCGTCCTCACGGCAGGCGACCGGCGACCATTTCTCTAGGACGCCGGTCGCCCGGCGTCTCCAGCAGCCGACCCGGAAGCTGGTGCGAGACGGGACGCCTCGCGCCGGCCGCATCCCGGAGGATCCGGCACGGACTTCTTCCTGCTTGGCCTTGCTCCCGATGGGGTTTGCCGAGCCAGCCCGGTCACCCGGGCTGCTGGTGAGCTCTTACCTCACCGTTTCACCCTTACCGCCGGCCATGCCCGGAAGGGCACGCACCGACGGCGGTCTGTTCTCTGTGGCACTGTCCCTGGCCTCGCGGCCGGTGGGCGTTACCCACCATCGCACCCTGCGGAGCCCGGACTTTCCTCCCGCCGCCCGGCGGACCACGATGTGGCCCGTCCGACGGCCGGCGATCACCCGGCCCACTCCAATCCTGCCCCCTGCATCATACCGGCGCCACGGGACGACCGCGGCGACGCGCGACCGCCGGGCGGTCGCCGTCTCTCGTGAGACGGTACGGAGCGCCTCCGGCAGGGTCAA
>JBJTBO010000564.1:0-8255 GCA_046091445.1 Planctomycetaceae bacterium
TCGGCGAGGCGGTGCCGCGGTCCCGTCTCGCGACGCTCGTTCCTCGAAATCGGCTCGATCGGCGCGACGGGGCTCGGTCTTGCCGATCTGCTGCGGTTCCGCTCTGCCTCGGCGGCATCGGCTGGCACGCCCGCCGATGACACCGCCGTGATCTTCATCTGGCTGCCCGGTGGGTTTCCGCACATGGAGACCTACGACATGAAGCCGGAGGCGCCCTCCGATTTTCGGGGCGAGTTCCGGCCGGTGGCCACGAACGTGCCGGGCATCGAGGTCTCGGAACTCTTCCCGCTGCACTCGCGGGTCGCGGACCGCTTCTCGCTCATCCGCTCGATCGCGCACGACTTCGCCGATCACGGGGGCGGCCACAAGCGGGTGATGACGGGCCGCATCCCGAAGTCACCGGTCGAGTTCGTGAATGACGCGCCGGCGTGTCCGTCGATCGTCGCCAAGATGCGGGAGAGTCGGGCGGGCGGTCTGCCGCACAACATCCTCATGCCCGACGACGGCCGGCAGGGCGTCGACGTGTTTTCGTTCGGCGCCGCCTACCTCGGCCAGACCTACACGCCGTTCATCGTACCCGGCGACCCGAGCGCCCCGACCTTCGAGGTGAAAAACCTCTCCGTCACCGAGGCGATGGCCACGCGGCTGGCCGACCGGCACACGCTCCTCGGGGGTCTCGATCGCCTCCATCGCGAGCTTGACGGATCGGGCGCGATGGACGCGATGGATGCCTTCAGCCAGAAGGCCTACTCGCTCCTCACGAGCCGCGCGGCGCGCGAGGCCTTCGACCTGTCGCGTGAGGATGCGGCGACCCGAGAGCGGTACGGCCATCACTCGTGGGGCCAGCGCACGCTGCTCGCGCGACGGCTCGTCGAGGCGGGCGCGAGCTTCGTGAGCGTGGTCCTCGAGAACCCGACGCCCGGCAAGCCGCTGCCGTTCGGCACGACCTACAACTGGGACTGCCACGCGGTGAATTGCCACGTCTTCAACGACTTCCGCTTCCGCGCGCCCTATTACGACCAGACGGTCACCGCGCTCATCGAGGACATCCACCGACGCGGGCTCGACCGACGGGTGCTCGTGGTCGCGACGGGGGAGTTTGGCCACACGCCGCGGATCAACTACCAGGTCGGCACGCAGACGGGCGTGCAGCAGCCGGGACGCGACCACTGGCCGCGCGCCATGTCGGTGCTCGTCTCGGGAGGCGGCCTGCGGATGGGGCAGGTGGTCGGTGCGACGACGGCCAAGGGCGAGGACCCGAAGGATCGGCCCCTCACGCCCAACGACCTGTGGGCCACGATCTACCGCCACCTCGGCATCGACCCCAACCACGCCTTTCCGGATCACACCGGCCGACCGATGCCGATCCTGCCGTTCGGCGAGCCGATCCGCGAACTGGCCTGAAGCAGTCCGGCGCTCATGGTGCCGCGGTGACACCCTGCAGGTCCGCACCAGACCCCGCCGACCCTACCCGATCGGGTCGGGGACTTGTGATCTCAATCACCGTTGACGGGACGGACCGGCGCCACGCTTCGCGACGACATCTGCCCAGGCCGCGACGTTCGTCCGGGACGCGTAGGCATTCCACATCGCCTCCATCCGGCGCACGCGATCCGGCTGGGCGCCGCTGAGATCGTGCTGCTCGGAGCGATCCCGTGAGAGGTCGTAGAGTTCCCAAGGACCATCGTGCACGGCGACGAGCTTCCAGTCACCCTCGCGCACGGCCCGATTGCCTTCGTGCTCCCAGTAGAGCGCGTCGCGCTCAACCACGCCGCCTGTGAACAGCGGCGCGAGACTCCGTCCCTCCGGCGGTGTCATGTCTTCCGGATACCGCACGCACCCGAGATCGATCGCGGTGGCCATGATGTCGATGAGGTGGCAGGGCGTGTGCTCGAGCCGCCCGGGGCGGGCGATGCCCCGCGGCCAGTGCACGACCAGCGGCGTGGAGATGCCCCCTTCGTGGACCCAGTGCTTGTGCCGGCGGAAGGGCGTGTTTGACACGGTGCTCCACGCCTCTCCGTAGGCGCCGTACGTGTCCCCCGCGCCGACCATGACGCCCCGCCCCTGTCGCAGGGGGAATCCGTCGCGGGTCTGCTTCGGGGTGCTGTCGGTTTGCAGGACGTCCGGCGCCACGGGCGGGAGCACGGGCGCCGCGGCGCGCTGCGGGGCCACCGCCTCTCGGCCGGCGCGGCGGTCACGTCCGACGCCCTCGGCACAGCCGCCGTTGTCCTGCAGGTAGCACACGAGCGTGTCGTCGACCCGCCCGGTGTCCTCGAGCGCGCGGACGATTCGGCCGATGCCCTGATCCATGCAGTCGACCATAGCGGCGAAGACCTCCATGTTCCGCTGGTCCCAGGCGGCGGCATCCCCATGCTCCCCGAGATCGGACGGCCACAGCCCAAGCGCCGTGTTGGTCGATGTCACGACACCCGATGCAAGCATCTTCGCATAACGCGCCGCGCGAACAGCGTCGTATCCCGCGGCGTAACGGCCGGCGTATTTCGCGATGTCGCGGTCCCGGGCGTGCATCGGCCAGTGGGCGGCCGTGTAGGCGACGTACAGAAAAAAGGGCGTTTCGCGGTCATGCTCGCGAATGAACCGCACCGCGTGGTCGCTGATCGCGTCGGTGTAGTAGTAGTCCTCACCCGGATACTCGGGGTCGGCGAATGGCGAGATGAATCGATTGTCGCGCACGAGCGTGCTGGGGTCGAAAAAACTGCCCGCCCCCGTGATCGTTCCGTAGAACCGCGAGAAGCCCCGCTGGAGCGGCCAGTTGCGCTTGGCCGCCTCGTCCTTCGGCCGGACGGCCTTCGTGACATGCCATTTGCCGACGGCATAGCTCGTGTAGCCCGCCGGACGCAGCGCCTCGGCGATCGTCACACACCGTTCGTTGAGGTCGCCGCGATACCCGGGCAACCCACGATCGTCCATCATGTGGCCGATGCCGGCCTGGTGCGGATAGAGACCGGTCAGCAGGCTCGCGCGGGTCGGGCAGCAGCGGGCCGTGTTGTAGCACTGCGTGAACCGCAGGCCGCCCGCGGCAAGACGGTCGAGGTGGGGCGTCTCGATCTCACTGCCATAGCAGCCGATGTCGGAGAAGCCCATGTCGTCGGAGAGGATGACGACGACATTCGGTCGTGGCGGGAGTTCCCCGGCGGCCGCGCCCCCGCAGACAATCGCTGCGAGCAACCACAGCACCGAGACAGCGAGCCGTAACGGGCAACGACAGTTCAAACCATCGCTATCCTGCCCGCAGCACGCCTCGCACTCCGGCGCGAGCCTCAGGCATGACGGCGATCGAGTCATGACGTCGTGATGGAGGGAGCGGGTGAAGGCCAAGGTCGAGGAGATGCTCGGGAAGCTGCCGTGACGACGGGCGTCAGCCGAGGATCGCGCGGCTCGGCTCCCCCTCGTTGAGCGTCGGTCGCTCGGGCCGGCCTTTCGAGCGGAACTCGAGCGTCATGTGCGAGAGCCCGAGGAGGTGGAGGATCGTGGCGTGCAGGTCGTGCACGTGCACGCGGTCCTCGATCGCCCGCAGCCCGAGGTCGTCGGTCGCACCCAGCGTGCGACCACCGGGCAGGCCGGCGCCGGGCAACCACATCGGGAAAACCGTCGGCTTGTGGTCGCGGCCGTCTCCCTGCTCGCTCATCGGCGTCCGCCCGAATTCGCCCCCCCAGACCACGAGCGTCTCGTCGAGCAGCCCGCGTCGCTCGAGGTCGACGAGCAGCCCGGCCACCGGCTGATCCATCTGCGTGCAGAGCGATGTGTGGTTCTTTTCGATGCCCTTGTGGGCGTCCCACTTGTTGCCCGCACCGTGGTAGAGCTGAACGAACCGCACACCACGCTCGACGAGGCGGCGTGACAAGAGACAGAGTCGGCCGAAGGGCGCACATTCGTCGCGATCGATGCCGTAGAGCCGCCGCGTCTCCTCCGTCTCGCCCGCGAGATCCACCGCCTCCGGTCCCGACGCCTGCATGCGGAAGGCGAGCTCGTAGTTGCGGATGCGGGCCTCGAGTTCGGTCTGACCGGCCCGCTCCGCGGCAAACTGCCCGTCGATCTCCGCGAGCAGCCGCAGCTTGTCCGCCTGCCGGCCCGCCGTCACGCCGTCGGGCGCCCGCAGGTTGGGCACGGGCGTGTCGCCCCCCTGGAAGCGCGTGCCCTGGTAGACGGCGGGCATGAAGCCCGCACCCCAGTTGCGCGGGCCGTTGACCACCTGGGCGCTCGTGTCCTGCATGACGACGAAGGCGGGAAGATCCTCGTTCATCGCGCCCAGGCCGTAGGTGACCCACGCCCCGAGGCTCGGCCGGCCCCCGAGGATGCTGCCGGTATTCATCTGGCAGATGCCGCCCGAGTGGTTGATGCCGTCGGAGACGCACGAGCGGATCACGGTGAGCTTGTCGGCGCAGCGTGCGATGTGCGGAATCCAGTCCGACACCCAGAGCCCCCCCTCGCCGTGCCGCGCCCATGTGCGCCGGTCGGCCAGCAGCGGAGACCGCGACTCGCCCCTCGCCGTGATCACCTCGCCGTAGCTCTCGGGGAGCGTCTGCCCCGCGAGATCACGGAGCCGCGGCTTGGGATCGAAGAGGTCGATGTGGCTCGGGCCGCCCTCCATGAAGAGGAAGATCACGCTCTTCGCGCGCGGCGGATGGTGCGGCGGCCGCAACGCGAGCGGCGACGGCCCCGCCGACGCACCGGCATCGCGCGCGAGCAGCGACGAGAGCGCGAGGCTCCCGAAACCGAGCCCGGCCGTCTCGAGGAACGCGCGGCGGCCGAGCGGCTGCAGGGCGGCGGCAGGGGTGAAGAGATCCGTCATGATCGGGCTCCGGTGTGCCGTCGCCGCACAGGTCGCGAATCAGTCGACGTAGAGAAACTCGCTTGAATTCAGGAGCACATGGCACAGATCGACGAGCGCCTCGTGTCCACTGCCGGCCGCGGTGCCCGTCGGGCGCGGCCGGATCGCACGGCCGTGGTCGGACGAGTCGTGCGCAAACCCGCCCGCCTCCTCGAATCGCCACTCTCCCACGCGGTCGGGCGACGGGGCCCCGCCATCCATCCACAATTCACCCCGTTCGAGCGTGCGGGCGGTGAGACGCACGTCGTCGATGAGTCCGTCCCACGCGCTCTCGGAGAGGGCCGTCGCCGGCCCGTCCCGACGATTACGGCCACCGATCGTCAGGTCGAGCGTGCCGCCATGACCTCCAGCGAAGGCGTGCGGCACCTTCTTCACGATCGTCTCGGCATCGCTGTCGGAGAGGTCGCGCACGACGAACGTGACGTGGCCCTGGCCACCCGCGTCGGTGTGCACACTGGCCGAGACGGCATACGGCACGTTCAGGGTGACGTGGATGTCGGAGGGCACCACCTGGTAGCCCCCCTTGCCGTCGCACACTTGCACGATGAGGTTTCGCGGACGGTAGGCGGATTTCTCGCTCGTCACGCCGAGCGACCAGCCGGCGTCGGCATGCACGCCGCTCCAGCGAGCCGCAATCGTCCGCACCGTGGCGTCGGGAAAGAGCGATCGCAGGACGAACGAGGCCTCGATCGTGAAGTCACCCTGCGGCAGCGCCGGGGCGTCCGCCGGAGAGGTCACGTGCAACGCGGCTCCCTTCGTCGTCGGATCGATGACCGCCGCCTGCCCCTCGCGCTGGGGCATCGGGGCGGCGACCCACCCGGCCGACGGCGCCGGCTCGGCCCGCGTCTCGGCGGCACGCACGGCGAGGAACGTGGCGAGCCGGGCGACCGTCGCGTCGGACACCCCGGGCCCGAAGACCGCGGACGCCGCCATCGCGGCCCGCGCCGCATCCGTCGGATCGGCCGTGCGGTCGACCCGCGCGGCGTGTTCCGGCGCGCGGGCGAGTGTCCACTCGCCGTTGATCAGGAACAGCGACTGGGTCGGCGTCGTGGTGACGTTTCGCAGCGGCGTGCTCAGATAGGCGTCGGCCCCGTCGAAGACGTCGAAGAGCGGATCGCGCGTGTTGCGCAGCTGCGTCGTATAGATCCCGCGTCGTGGGGCGCTTGCCGGCACGCCGGGCCCGTGCATCGTCCGGTCGAGGACGCCGGCCGCGAGGAGGGCCGAGTCGCGCACCTGCTCCGCGTCGAGCCGGCGGCAGGGCGCCCGCCAGACGAGGACGTTCAGGGGATCGATCTGCGGGGCCGCGCCCGGCGACACCGGCCGCGACGACTGCCGGTAGGTCGCCGATGTGAGCATCAGTCGCTCGACGTGCTTGATGCTCCATCCACTCGCGACGAACTCGGCCGCGAGCCAGTCGAGCAGCTCCGGATGGCTCGGCCGCTCGCCGAGGTGACCAAAGTCGCTCGCGCTGGCCACGAGCCCGCGGCCGAAGTGTCGCTGCCAGAGCCGATTGACGAGTACGCGGGCCGTCAGCGGGTTCGACGGGCTCGTCACCCAGCGGGCCAGCGCCGTGCGCCTGCCGGTCGAGCCCTTCGTGAACGGTCCCGGAGGCAGCGGCGTGCATGCGGCCTCTTCGCCGCCGAGCACCTCGGGAAACCCCGGCGCGAGGTCCTCGCGTCCACGACCGCCGGGGATCCGCGTTGGCGGCGCCACGGACCCGACGTCGGTCACCGACGCCGCCGTGGCGAGCGACTTCGGCCTGCGGTCGTCGAACACCGCGAGCTCCTTCACGAGGGCCTCGTACGACTCCTTCCGCTCACCGGCGAGCGCCTTGGCGACCGCATCGGGGCGCACCTGCCGCGCGGCGAGATGCACGAGCTGCTCCTCCTCCGGCGACCGGGCGTCGGGCGACGCCTGGAAGAATGCCTGGATGTCCGCGGGAAACCGTCCGAGCAGCTTGCCGGCACGCACCTCCACCGTGGGATCGAGGAGCCGGTCGATCCGCGTGGCGACGTCGCCTGCCGCCGCGCGCCACTCGTGCAGGCGGCGCTCATGATCGAGCCGTGCGGCCGTGTCCGCGAGCGGGACGTCGTCGCGCCACGTCATCGGTGCGAAGAACGCGCGGAGCCGGTAGTAGTCGCGCTGGAGCAGCGGATCAAACTTGTGGTCGTGGCACTTCGCGCAGCTCATGCCAAGCGCGAGAAACACATCGGCGGTCACGTCCGTGACCTCGTCGACGATGCTCGTCCACTGCCCGCGGACGTCGGCCTGGTTGTATTCGTATGGACGGGGCCGCATGAGCCCGGTCGCTACGATGGCCCCGGGAGCGTCGGGCGCGATCTCGGCGCCCGCCAGCTGCTCGGCGACGAAGCGGTCGTAGGGCATGTTGGCATTGAGGGCGTCGATCACCCAGTCGCGATAGCGCCAGGCCTGCTGCCGGAACGCATCCTGCCGGAATCCGTCGCTGTCGGCATAGCGCACGAGGTCGAGCCAGTGTCGCGCGAGCCGCTCACCGTAGCGCGGGTCGGCGAGCGAGCGGTCGACCAGCCGATCAACCGCGGTCGGGGACGGGTCGGCGAGAAACGCGGCCGCCTGGTCGTCGGTCGGCGGCATGCCGGTGACGTCGAGAAACAGCCGTCGCACGAGCACCGCCGGCGACGCCGGCTCGGCGGGCACGAGCCCCTCGCTCGCGAGCCGCGCACGGATGAAGCAGTCGATCGGATGCGTCGACCCGCCCGTATCCGCCGGTGGCACCGCGGGTCGTGCGACCGGGCGATAGGCCCACCACGATCGGTCCTCCTCCGTGATCTTCGTCTCCTTGCGGGCCCCGACGGACGCCTTGGCCGATGCGCCGGGCCAGGGCGCGCCGAGCGCCACCCAGCGTTCGAGCACCGCGATCTGGTCGTCGGGCAGTCGGCCGTCGGGCGGCATGTTCCACCCGTCGTGCCGGATCGCCGCGACGAGGTTGCTCGCCTCGACGTCGCCGGGCACGATCGCGGGGCCCGAATCACCGCCGGCGAGCAGTGCGGCGAGACTGTCCACACGCAGCTCGCCCCGCTGTTTGTCGGGGCCGTGGCAGCCGACACAGCGGGCGAAGAGCACGGGCCGCACCTGCGACTCGAAGAATTTGATCGCTGCGGCGTCGGCCGTCGCGCGGGGCGATGTCGAGTCGGTCACGTCCGCCGCCGCGCCATCATCGGCGCGCTCGCGAGCAGGCTCGGAGCCCGTTGCCGGATCGGTGGCACCGCCACCGACGATGGCGGCGAGGACGAGCATGGCCGCGCCGCGACGCCATGCCACACGCGCTTGATTGCGGGCGGCGGGGCAGGGCAGGGGGAGGACGCCGTCCGTCGCCTGCGGCCCGCGAAGCAGCGAGTTGTCACGCGTGTCGGTGGCCATGGCA
>JBJTBO010000565.1:0-7788 GCA_046091445.1 Planctomycetaceae bacterium
GGCACGCAGGGCCTGCCCGTGGTCGGGCTCGCTCGGCCGCGATTCCGCCGCAAGTCGCCGCCGCTGACCGGCCGACTCTACCGAGGAGGTGGTGTCGGCAGTCCCGCATCATGAGTCGTTTCGTTGCCATGGCACGGTGCCACAACTAGTCTCACAACGGGGCCCGGGGTGGACCAAACACCAACCTCGTCCCCGCCCCATGACATCCAGTAGCCCCATGAACGGTCCCATGATCGCTCCACGTCCGTCCAAGCTGGTGTCGCCTCGTCCGATCTGGACCCGGAGTGTCGTCGCGGTCTGTCTGATCGCGACATCGATCATGTGGGCCGCCTCTGTGTGCGCCCAAGGAATGGCGGGCGGCGGCATGGGTGGCGGTGCGGGCACCGGTGCCGCCGGTGTCGTGATCGACGCGCAGGGTGTCCTGCGGTGGCAGATGGTGCCCGATGCCGGTCTCTCGCGCGAGCGACTGCGGGCCGCGACCGCGTCCCTGCCGGCCGATCTGCGGGCTCCCTCGAAGCTTCGCAAGGTCGCGCTCTCGCGGCTGGAGGCGGCTGTCGCCGCCGCGGTGGCGGACGGTCGGGGCGTCGCGCAGGAGCTCACGGTGCTCGCCGGGCTCACCAGGCTGCAGTACGTCTTCGTGTACCCGGGCAGCGATGGGCAGCCTGGCGAGATCGTGGTGGCCGGTCCGGCCGAGGGCTGGTTCATCGACGGGACCGGCCGAACCCGGGGCGTCGAGAGCGGCAGTCCCACGCTCCTCCTCGCCGACCTTGCCACGGCCATGCGGGCGTTTCCGCCAGGGCAGCCGGCAGATCGGACGATCGGCTGCTCGATCGACCCGCGTGCCGAGGGCCTCGCTGCGATGCAGGCCTTCATGCGGAAGCTGGGCCGCGTCAATCCGCGGGGCACGGTGGACGAGATCGTCGCGGGCATGCGGGAGTCGCTCGGCCCACAGGACGTGCGAGTGGACGGCGTGCACCCCGGCACGCACTTCGCGCACGTGCTCGTCGAGGCCGACTACCGCATGAAGCTCATCGGCATCGGCCTCGAGCCGCCCCCCGTGGCGATGAAGACGTGGATCGACCTGGCGAGTGCCGGCGGCGTCGCCGCCAACGCGCTGCAGCGCTGGTACTTCGTGCCCGACTACCGCTGCGTGCGGATCGCCGAGGACGACCTGGCGATCGAGCTCGTCGGCCGGGGTGTGAAGCTCTGCGGTGCCGACGAGGTGGTGCGGCCCGACGGTCGCCGGCTCGCCGCAGCCTCGGCGGATCGGGCCAGCAAGCAGTTCACGGAGACGTTCACCCGGAAGTATCCCGAGATCGCCGCCCGCAGCCCGGTCTACGCCCAGCTGCGCAACGTGATCGATCTCGCCGTGGCCGCCGCGTACCTGCAGGAGCACGACGCATACGGCCGGACCGGCTGGGGCGCCGACGCGCTGCGTGACGAGGGAGTGGTGTCGATCGAGACCGACGCGATTCCCACGGAGGTGCAGCCGGCCGTGAATGCCGTGTGGCGCGGCAGCAGGCTCCTGACGCCGATCGGCGGTGGCGTGACGCTCCAGCCACGCATCGCCCTCGATGCACCGAACCTGATCATCGACGAGGAGGGCGTGCTCGTCGAACTCCGCGGCGGTGCCGACAGCCTGCCTGCCGGCCGCTGGTGGTGGGACTGAGCGCGCGGCGACCGTCACAAGGGCGCGGGCTCGGCCAGCTCCGCGATCGTCGCAGCGTCCAGGGCGCGGTCGAAGATCGCGATCTCGTCGAGCCGGCCCTCCCACGAGTCCGCCCCGTCGCTGCGGCCTCCGAGAAACACGACGTCGCCCGCGGCCCCGTCCGGGGCCCAGGTGCCGGTGCCGTCGGGCTTCCCGTCGACGTAGGTGTGCCACCGGTCCGCATCGCGAACGAGCGCGACGTGGTGCCATTGCCACCGCTTCATGGAGGTGGTGCCGACGTGCCGCGTCGCGCCGAGCAGCAGGGCGAGGCGACCGGTCTCGTCGCTGTCACGGATCACGCCCAGGTGCATGCCCGCGGCCGTCGTGCCGTCCGGTCGGTCACGCGAGAGGAACCAGCCGAGCGTCTCGCGAGCTTCTCCCGAGAGGCCGTTCCAGCACCAGAGGCTGACGGTGAAGTCGCGATCGCACTCGGGCAGCCGTGAACGCATCCGGCCGCCGGCGAAGTGAGCGGCGCGGTTGACGGTCGGTCCGGCGGTGAGATTCGGGCCGGCCGGACCGTCGAGCCAGAACACGACGCCGTCCTCGAAACCGGCATCTCGATGGCGGGCTCCGGCATCGCGGGCGACCGGGCCGGACATCTCGTCGAGGGGGTAGTAGCAGACCGGGTCGAGGGCCCGGATGCGGCGGGCGAGCGGACTGTCGGGTGGCTCGAGTGGCCGGCGCGGCCGCCGCTGCACCTGTTCGAGCAGCTGCAGGCAGGCCTCCACGATCTTCGGCTCCGCCTGCACCTCGAGGCCTGCCGAGCGGGCCGCCCACGTGGTGTACCCTCCGAGCACGTGCTGCTCGGGGGGTGGGATGTACCCGTCACCACCGTTCGCCAGCTCGATGACCATCGTGCGCGGCGAGGGGCTCTGTCGCTTCAGCTTCAGTCCCGTGAGCGCGAAGGTCTCCGTGGGCGTGGTCGTGATCGCGATGTCGCCGATCCGGATGGCCTGCACCACGACGTCGGTCGTGCGCCGCTCGTGCAGGGCGATCTGCTCGAGGGCGTAGATTTCCGGCTGGGTCGTCGGGAGCGTGCCGTCGAGCGCGGCTGCGATGCCCCGCGCCCAGGCGAGCCGGGCCGCGTCCGGGACGCGGTACGCCAGGGGCAGCCGCCGTTCCGCCATCGCGATGTCTGCATCCCGATGCTCCTCGATGGCAGCGACCGCCGCCGTGGTGCGATCCACCATGCCGGCGACGAATGCCTCGAACGGCTCCTGGCGCTCCCCGGTGCGGTAGTCCACCCGCCAGATGTCACCGCTGCAGCCGTGCGACATGATCGCCACCGGAATCCGGTCGGGTGATGCATAGTGCTTCTCGATCGTGTCGCAATAACTGCCGAAGTAGTCGGCCGCCGGGCCGCCGCCGAAATAGTGCATGGAGAAGTTGGCGAGGAGCGCGAGCGGGCGGCCGTCGGGCGTGCGGACCGAGATGACCGCGAGCTCGGGATCCTCGGGTCCGGACTCACCTGTCACGTTGGGAAGGTTGTCACGGGCCGCGTGCATCGTCGCGCGCACCGTCGCGTCGCCGAAGGGGTCGGTGCCCATGCGATCCGGACGATAGATCCACCGCCGCAGGGCGGTGAACTCGGCCGCCGAGGTCGACGCGTAGCCGACGCGGGCGGGCTCGAGCCGGCCGTGTGCCTCCGCGATCGCGTCGGCGAGCCTGAGCCGCAGGTAGGGCACGTAGGTTTCGTCGGCCGGCGTGCCCAGGGCGCCCATCGCCGACGGCGCCGTATGCGGGTGGGGGGCCGAGATCGGCATGTGGTCGGTCGGAATGCCCGTGCGCTCGGCCGCGAGCGCCTTGGCGCCGTCGACGAGATCCTTCGGCAGCATGCAGCTGTCGGCGACCACGATGGCGACCGTCGTGTCGCCGTCCGCGAGCACGAGCGCGCGGGCCTTGATGTCGCGCGGCTCGCCCCGACGGGCCGTCATGCCCCCATTGATGAAGACGGGGAACTGTTGCGGCGTCACATCCACCACGCTCGCGCCGGCGTGCAGTTCGGCCTCGGCCGACGCGGCGCCGAGCCACGGTGCCGCGAGCAACAGGCCCAGGGAGATCGATCGCCGCCGGTCGCGCTGACGCGGAGCAAGCATGACGTGGCCTCCTCGAGCCGCGATGCCGGCGCCCGCCGCACCGGCCCTCGCCGGTATCATGACGCCTCGGACACCGCGCGGCGAGCCCCGTCGGAGCGGGCTCGATCTCCGGAAGGAGCGATGCAGCATGCGCGTCGCAGGCCCAACCGACACCCGCTTTCGCTCCGTCACGAGGGCCGGGCGCGCGTCGCTGGTCTTCGGCTGCGGAGCGGTGCTCGGCTTTACCTTGATCTCCGACCTGCAGGGACCACCCTCGATGCACTCCGCCTCGGCCCATCCGCCCGTCGCCGCGCCCCACGAGACCGCCTTCCTCGGCGACTGGCCGGGACCGCACGGCGGAGTGCCGCCGTTCGATCGCGTCACCGCGGCCGATCTCGGGCCCGCGCTCGACGTGGCGATGCGGGAAGAACTCGCGGCCGTGGAGCGGATCGCCATCGACGCCGAGCCGCCGACGTTCGCCAACACGATCGTGGCCCTCGAGCGCGCCGGCAGGGCGCTCGATCGCGTGTCGTCGATCTACTCCGTCTTCACCGGCAATCTCTCCGACGACGCCGTGCGGGCGGTCGAGCGCGAGATTGCACCCCGGCTAGCGGCCCACGGCGACCGGATCGTGCAGAACGAGCGGCTCTTCGCCCGGATCAAGGCGGTCCACGACGCCCGCGCGTCGAGCGACCTGACGGCCGAGCAGCAGCGGCTCTGCTGGCTGACCTTCACGTCCTTCGTGCGCCGCGGTGCGGCCCTCGACGAGGCGGCGCAGCGGGAACTGGCCGACATCAACGCGAGGCTGGCGACGCTGTCGACGACATTCTCGCAGCACGTGCTCGCGGACGAGACCGATCGCTTCGTGCTCGTGGAGGACGCCGACCGGCTCCGCGGAATCCCCGATGCCTTGGTCGCTGCGGCCGCGGAGTCGGCGCGTGGGCGGGGACATGCGGGCGGCTGGGCGTTCTCCAACACGCGCTCGGTGGTGGAGCCCCTGCTCGCGACCGCGCACGACCGCGGGCTGCGCGAGGAGGTGTATCGGATGTTCGCCGTGCGTGGAGACGGGGGTGGGGCGACCGACACGAATGCCGTCGTCGGTGACATGGTGCGGCTTCGTGCCCGGCGGGCCGCGCTGCTCGGCTACGCCACGCACGCACACTGGCGGCTCGAGCACTCGATGGCTGGATCGCCGGACCGCGCGCTCGCCCTCCTCGAGGAGGTGTGGGGGCCGGCGGTGCGGGCGGCCGAGGCCGAAGTGGCCGCGATGCAGGAGATGGCCGACGCGGAAGGTGGGGGCGTGACGATCGAACCGTGGGACCACCGCTTCTACTCGGAGCGGGTGCGGCGGGCCACCTACGACCTCGACGAGGCCGACGTGATGCCCTACCTGCAGCTCGAGCGGCTGCGGGAAGGGATGTTCCACGTCGCGGCGCGGCTCTTCGACCTGCACTTTTCGGCGGTGACGGACGGCAGCATCCCGGTCTTTCATCCGGACGTGCGTGTCTGGGAGGTGCGCGATGGCGCGGGTCGTCACGTCGGCCTGTGGTACTTCGATCCCTTCGCGCGACCGGGGAAGCGGTCCGGCGCGTGGATGAGCGGCTACCGAGCCCAGGCACGGATCGATGGGGAGACCTCGGCCATCGTCTCGAACAACTGCAACTTCACGCAGGGGCCCCCCGGGGCATCGGTGACGATCTCATGGCAGGATGCCACGACGCTCTTCCATGAATTCGGCCATGCGCTGCACGGCCTCGCGTCGAACGTGACCTACCCGTCGCTCTCGGGCACGCGGGTCGCACGCGACTACGTGGAGTTTCCCTCGCAGCTTCTCGAGCACTGGCTGGCGACCCCGGAGATTCTGGACCGCTTCACGCGCCACGTCGTCACGGGCGCGGCGATTCCCGACGCGCTCGTGTCGCGGATCGAGCGGGCGGCGACGTTCAACGAGGGGTTCCGCACCGTCGAGTTCCTCGCCAGCGCCCTCGTCGACATGAAGCTCCATCTCGCTGGGCCCGTCGCCGACACCGGGGCGTTCGAACGCGACACGCTGGCCGCGATCGGCATGCCGCGCGCGATCGGGATGCGACACCGTCTCCCGCACTTCAGCCACCTCTTCGCCGGCGACGGGTATTCCGCCGCGTACTACAGCTACCTGTGGGCGGACGTGCTGACGGCCGATGCATGGGAAGCCTTCACGGAGGGCGCGGGGGCGTGGGACGCGGATGTCGCCGCGAGGCTCCGGCGGCACGTCTTCTCGGTCGGCAACACGATCGAGCCGGCCGACGGCTACCGGGCCTTCCGCGGACGCGATCCCGTGACGACCGCCCTGATGCGGAAGCGGGGCTTCATCGCGGAATCCGGGGCTCGATAGCGCGATTCCGGGCTTCCGATGCGGCGTTAGGGCGCGAGGATCTCCCTGGTCGCAGCCGGGCCGTCGAGCCGGAGCACGACGCGTTCGTGCCCCGTCGCGTGGAGCGCGAGCGCCTCGATGGCGGTGAAGCGGCAGCAGACCGCGACGAACGAGGCGAGGCCGCCGTCATCGTCCGGGGGTGGAGCGGGCGGCGCGACGGGAAACCCCGCGAGCACCGTGCCGGGTGCGACGGGCGTCGTGTAACAGGCGCGGCTCATCGGTTCCGCCGCCATCCAGGCGGCCCGGGCGACGTCGTCCCGATGATGCAGCATGGCCCGCGCCGCGATCCGCAGCTGCAGCCGGTCCGTGGCGGAGTACCAGTGGAGCGCCACGCGGGCATCGTGCGTCAGCTGGGCGACCTTCGGACTGCGGGCGTCGGTGTGAAACCAGACGTCACGACGCTCGGCGTCGAAGCGTCGCAGCACCACGGTCCGGGCATGGGGGGTGCCGTCGGCAGCGACCGAAGCGACCGTGAGCAGGTGGAACGGGTGACGCGAGGACCGCGCGGCGGTGTCGAGCGCTTCGGCGATGCGCCGCCACGTTTCGTCCGCCGAGGCTGCGGCAAGCTGCCAGCCCGCGGCCGACGCATCCGGCGGGCGGGTCACGGCCGACGCACCCCGCGCGGTGTCTTGCCGGCCGCCGTCGTGGCGATGCGCTTCACGATGTCGAGCACGCGCGGCACCGAGGCGGAGTCAAGCCGGTCGCGACAGGCCGCCAGGGCGGCTGCCCGCACGCCGTCGATCGTCGCGCCTGCGGGCAGCGGGTCCGCGGCCACCATCTCGGCCGCCACCATCTCGCCGGTCATCGCGCTGGGAAGTCCCCAGACGCGGGCGTCGGCCACTCCCGGAACGCCCCGGATGACCTCCTCGACTCGTCGCGGCTGGACCCGCACCCCGCCCACGACGATGACGTCTCCGCGGCGGCCGGTGAACTCGTAGCGGTTGCCCCGGCGCTCGACCATGTCGCCGGTGAGCACCTCGGCGGTGTCCCGGGAGAGCTGGACGACGAGCTCCCCGTCCCGCCGCACGGAAAGCCGCACGCCGCCCGGCAGGGACCGGCCGCTCCAGGCAGCCGGGAAGCCGGGCAGGCCATCGGTCACGCGAAAGACCTCCCCGAGCTCGGTCGTCGCGTAGACCTGGGAGATCTTCGCGAGGGGGTAGAACCCGCGCACGTCGGCGAGGAGTGGCGCGTCGGCCGCCTCACCTCCGAGCGTGATGCGATCCACCTGCCCTCGGACGAGCACGGATCGATCGGCGGCCGTGAGCAGCCTCCGCATGAGCGAGGGGGTGGCGGGGAGCACGGCCACCGACTCGTCCACGAGGGCGCGTGCGACGACGTCCGGGTCGTCCCGCGATTCCGGCACGACGAGCCAGCCCCCTGACAGCATCGCCTGCGCGCAGACCTGGATGCCCGCCCACCGTGCCGGGTCGTACACGAGCAGCCAGCCGAGGCCCTGCCACTGCTCGGCGAGTCGCGCGGCCGCGAGGACCGAGTCCCACGCATGATCGACGAGCTTGGGAGGGCCGCTCGTGCCCGAGGTGGCCACGATCACCGGAGGCGGGACCGACTCCAGTTCGTGACGCGTGCGGAGG
>JBJTBO010000566.1:0-6779 GCA_046091445.1 Planctomycetaceae bacterium
ATCACAGCATCGCCTCGACGGCGGCGATCGCCTCGTCGGTCGCACGCGACAGGTCGTCGGCGGCGATCGTGACGACCGCACGGGGCGCCGGTGTGAAGCGGCCCCCCGGATCGCGCAGCCTGCAGGCGAGTCGTTCCTGGAGACGTACGAGCGGCGCGACCGCGTCGGCCGGCACGACGCAGGCGCCGCGCAGGGCGCCGACATCCGAAAAGACGTCGGTCTCCGCGGCGCGGCGTGACTGGAACGTCATCCGCTCGGCGAGCGTATCGGCCTCGACCAGCAGCAGGATGATCGCGTGCGGCACGACGGCGGCGGCGGCGAGCGGCGCGAATCCCTCGTCGAATCGGCGGCGTTCCGCGGCGGGCAGTCCCTCGGCGGCCACGCCGAGCGTGCCGATCCAGTGATCCGTGATCGCCACGCCGCAGTCGTCGGCCCCCTCGTCGCGTCGCGCCTGGCGCGGCCCCGTGGCATCGGCCCATCGCTCCGCGACGTCGAGCCACGTCGTGACGTCATCCGTCTCGAGCGGAGCCGGTCGCGGCGCGGGAATCAGCCGCGCCATCGTCGCATCGGCGACCGCCCTCGCGACCTCCGATGCACCGCTTCCCGGCACGCCCACCATCGAGACGAGCGGACACGGCGCGGAGATGGTCCCGAGCAGGTCTCGCAGGCTGCACCCGGCGGTCGGATGAGGCAGGTCGGGGGCGATCTCGACGGATGGCTCGAGCACGAAGCGCCGGGTGGCCATCCGTGGATGCGGCACGGTCAGCGCCTCGGTCTCGAGGACGAGTTCGTCGTAGAGGAGCAGGTCGAGGTCGATCGTGCGGGCCGACCAGCGCTCCTGGCGGTCGCGGGCGAGCGTGTTCTCGACCGCGGCGAGCATGCCGAGCACGTCGTGGGGATCGAGTTCCGTCTCGATCAGGCAGGCGCCGTTGAGGACCGGCGGCTGCCCCGGCGGACCGCCGATCGGTCGCGTCTCGCGGTAGGCACTCACCGCCTGCACGGTCACGCCCGGCATGAATCGCAGCAGTTCGATCGCGCGATCGAGCTGCTCGCGGCGACTGCCGAGGTTCGAGCCGCACCCGATGAGGCATCGTGCCATGGTCTTCCCCGCATCGTGACCGTCGGCATGGATGCCGATGGCGGAGGAATTCTACGGCTGGGCGGCCCGCTCCCGGCAAACCGGTCCGTCGGCCGGATGGTCACCATGTGAAACGCGGGGGGGACATCCAGGCCACGACCAAGGTCGTCGACAGTCGATCCCTCAAGTCGTCGCCCCCCGGGCTCACGTGTGTCTTCGTCGCGTCTCCTCGCACCCTCATGCCAACGTGGGTGCCAATCTGCGTGCAAACCTCGGTGCAATTCCGGGCATTCGCTCGCGAATGTCGTCGAGGATCGCGGACTCCCTCATCGATCCCACGAAGCCGAATGCCTGTGCATCATGGTTCCGTCCCCCATACACGCAGTCGAAGCCATCACGGCCTCGAGCGGCGTGTGAGCAGTCATTCTGCGGAGCATGGGCATTCTGTCAAGGAATGCGCGGACTCCCTGCCTCGTCTCCACGCATCGCGCGTCGAGAGCCCGATGAAAGCCGTGCCCTCCTGCAAAAAAAATCTTCTGCATGCTGTGCAAGCATTGTCGGATGAGCCCTCAGGCAGCGATGCTGTGCGTTCAAGGGCCGCGCGGCCGTGTCACGATCGCAACGCCGCATCGAATATCGCCCTGAGACCGAGCCACGTGCCCCTGCCCGAGCCGCCTGCACCACGCGATCCCGACGACGATGTCGATGCCCTGCCCGGCGCGACGCCGCGGATCGATGGTGAAACGGGCCTGGAAATTCCGTGCGACGCCGTGGATGCCGCGACGTCGGTCGCGCCCGAGCAGGAAATCCCTTCCTACCGGGCGCTCTCGCGCACGCCGCTGACGAGCCTCGTCTTCACCCTGCCGCTCGTGCTGGCGTACGAGGGCGGCGTGCTCATGCTCGGCCGTGGAACACCGCGAAACGGGGCCGATGTCTGGCTGCGGCAGGCGCTCGACGCGCTCGGTTTCGGGGCGTATTTTCTGCTTCCGGCACTGACGGTCGTGGGCCTCCTCGCCTGGCACCATGTCGAGCACGATCGGTGGCACTTCAGCCCCGGGGTGCTCATGGGCATGGCGGGCGAGTCGACGCTCTGGGCCCTGCTGCTCGTGGCCCTCGCACGGCTCCAGGAGCGGCTCTGGCCGCTCGACATGGGGCCGGATGCGGCACTGGGAGCATGGGACTCGTTCGCCGCCCGTCTCGTGGGCTACTGCGGCGCAGGACTCTACGAGGAGGTGCTGTTCCGACTGCTCATGCTGCCGGCCGTGGCGTGGATGCTGCGGCGGCTCGGTTTTTCGGCATCGGGCGCCGTCGCCGGCGCGATCGCGGTCACGAGCGGGATTTTCAGCCTCGCGCACTACTTCGGCCCGCTCGGAGACGCCTTCGACCCGTACAGCTTCACGTTTCGCGTGATTGCCGGCGTATTCTTCGCGCTCATCTTTCTCGGGCGCGGCTTCGGCATCGCCGCGGGCACGCACGCGATCTACGACATGCTCGTCGGCTTGTCATGACCGCCGCTGGAACCGATCATGGCCCCCCTCGTCGGATCGCCCTATACTCGGCGGCTGTCCGAGGTCGCCCGCGGGACATGCGGGGCGCCCGACGATCGTATGGCGATCGTATGTCCATGGTCTGACGATGGTCTGGCGATGCGATCGCGAGGCGCGTGCCTCACGGTGGCCATGAGGGAGGAGTCCGCTCGTGCTGTCGGTTCGCCCGCGAGCCGCTGAACTCGTCTTCCAGCTCTATGGGCGCGCCCTGCACCCCGAGTTGTTCGAGATTCGTGCGCGACGCACGATCGAACGTGGCAGTTATTCGGCGTCGCTGGCCATCACGACGGCGGGCCACGTGATCAGCTGGCGTCGTGACGGGCTGACCCTCACCGAGGTGGCCGCCGGCACGTCACAGCCACTGCCCCAGCGACGGCGTCTCCTGTCCCACCGCCTCGGCGGTGAGCGCAGCGACCGGGTCGAGTGTCGCGGCGGACTGCGGTACCAGACGTGCTTCCAGCTCGAGACGCTCGACCACGATCTCTTCTGGGGGTTTCAGCAGGAACTCGTGGCACAGGCGGCTCGACGCGGCGTGGCCCATCGGTTCGAGGCGCCCGGCCGTCTCGACGTGGGAGCCTTCAGCTGGATCGACGTCGAGACGCGACCACGCAGCCTGCTCGTGCAGACGTTCCATACGTTTCCCGATGACAGCGCGATCGTGAAGACCCAGTCGCTCTTCGAGATTTCCTGACCCCGAGCCCCCGAGTTCGTTCGCGTGGTGCCTCGCGTCGCACCCGCCGTCTCGCCGGCTCGACCTTCCCCGGACGCTGCCCGCCATGCCCGCCTCATTCCAGCCCACCTCATCCCAGCCCGGGTCGGCTCCGCGTCCGCGATCGTCGGGGGACGCAGCCCGCCGCAGTCGGGTGCTCATCGCCGACGATAACGAGCCGAATCGGGAGCTTCTCGAGGCCTATCTCGCCGAGATCGACTGCGAGATCGCCACGGCGGTCGACGGTCGGGACACGCTCGAGAAGGTCGCCTCGTTCCGTCCCGACGTGATCCTGCTCGACGTGATGATGCCCCGGCTGTCGGGCTTCGAGGTGTGCCAGCAGCTCAAGGACGACCCCGCCACCAGCCCGATCATGATCCTCATGGTGACGGCCCTCGGCGAGCTCGGCGACATCGAGCGGGCCGTGGAGGCCGGCACGGACGACTTCCTGTCGAAGCCGGTTCACAAGACGGAACTGCTCAAGCGCGTCGAGAACATGCTGAAGCTGCGTCACGTGAGCGACGAGCTCGAGCGGCTGCGGAGCTACATCAGCACGATGGACGACGACCAGCCCCCGCGGCAGGCCGGCGCGGGACGGGCCTCGTGAGCCGCGTCGGGCGGCGCGCAGCGCGCGACACATAGACCACGCGAGCACGAACGACGAGGCAAAGGGGGTCGGCGAACGCTTCCCGAGCGAACGGCCGCCCCGGCCGGAGCGAGGAGACTTTTGCCGCCCCCTGAGCCGGCACTCCAGCGATGCCGGAAGCGCTCGCGCGGGACCATTCGCACGCCTGGAGGCGTACGCCACAGGGGGAACAGACGAGGCGAAGGGGGTCGGCGAACGCTTCCCGAGCGGGCGGCCGCCGCGGCCGGAGCGAGGAGACTTTTGCCGCCCCCTGAGCCACTGCCGCACCCAGGTCGGATGTGCGAAGGAAGGTAGCACGCCTTCACGGCGGGTCGACGAGACGCCGCCCAGGACGCCTCAGCCCCGCACGCCCCGAGAGAGCCCCACGTCCTCGAGCACGCGAACCGTGGCTGGGGACCGGTTGAGCACGTAGAAGTGGATCCCGGGCCCGCCCTCCTCGATGAGCTCGCGCACCTGCCGCGTCGCGAACGTCACGCCCGCCTCGAACTGCGCGGCCTCGTCATCGCCGGCAGCCTCGAACGAACTCGTGAACGCCTCCGGCAGCCGCGCCTTGCACAGCGACGCGATGCGACGAATCTGCGCGTAGTTGGTGACCGGCATCACGCCCGGCACGAGCGGGGCCCGGATGCCGATGCGGTCGCAGGCGTCCCGGAAGCGCAGGAAGTCGGCGTTGTCGTAGAAGAGCTGCGTGATCACGACGTCACCACCAGCATCGCACTTGCGTTTGAGGTTCTCCAGGTCGGCCTCGGCGCTCTCCGCTTCCTGATGCGTCTCCGGATACCCGGCCACGAGAATGCCGAACTCCGGAAACGTCTCGCGGATGAGGGCGACGAGTTCCGCCGCGTAGCGCAGGCCCCCGTCCACGGGCGTGAAGGCCGCCGACCCCTGGGGCGGATCGCCCCGCAGGGCGACGATCGCGGACACGCCATGATCGCGGGCCGCCTGCAGATAGTCGCGAAGCTCGCCCACGGTGCTGCCGACGCACGTCAGGTGGCTCGCGACCGCCACGTCGTGCCGTTCGCGCACGCCTCGGATGACATCGAGCGTCTTCGCGCGGGTCGAGCCTCCGGCACCGTAGGTGCACGTCACGAGCGCCGGCTCCCACGCCATGAGCTCGTCGACGGTGCGCCACATCATCGCCTCCGACTCGGACGTCTTGGGCGGAAAGAGCTCGAACGACAGCCCGAATCGTCCGGACGCGTAGGCGTCGTGAAGCGGCGTGACGGACACGGGAAATCCTCCGTGTGGATCGGGGATGGAGCCGCGGCGAGCGGCGCCCGCCGGCCCCTGCGATCTTAGATCGCGTCCAACTTTGGTGTAGCACCGGGTTCGGCAGCGGCCAAGGAACCTGCCCCGGCCAGTTCGGTGAGCAGCGCGAGATCGGCCGGGAGCGATGGGACGCCGCGACGCGCCATCATGCGGGAAAGGATGGTGGCCGCCTGGTCGGGCGTGGACTGGCTGCCGCCGGGGCCGCCCATGAGCATGTTGAAAAAAGGCGGCACGCGGTCGGGCACGCTGCCGCCGATCGTCGCGGCCATCCCGATGCGTGCCCCGCAGGGAAGCAGGGTGCCGACGGCGCTGCGCACAAGGTCGCCGACGAGGGCCCCGAGGAACTGTCGCCCCGTGTGGACCGTCGTTCGGCCGCCATCCGGCCGCGGGTCGTGGAGGCGGACCTCGCCGTAGGTGCTCTTGAGGTTGCCGGTGATGGTGCCCGCCGCGAGGTTGACCCAACTGCCGACGTGCGAGTGTCCGACGAACCCCTCGTGCGGCTTGTTGGCGAAGGGCTCGAACACCGTCGCCTCCACCTCGCCCCCGACCCGACAGCCGCGGCCGATCGAGGTGCCCGGCCGAATCCACGCATGGGGATGGATGCGCGCCTGGGGCCCGACCCACACCGGACCGTCGAGGCAGACGAAGGGGCCGATCTCGGCTCCGGACTCGACGACGACGGGACCCCGTCGCACGGCGACGAGCCGATCGACATGGCCACCCGGTGCGACATGCAGTCCGGGGCGCTCCTCGGCATACCTGCCTGCGTCGATGCGTGCCGCGAGGTCATCCTCGATCGCCCGCTCGTGCTCGGTCACGACATCATGCGGATCGACGAGCAGACGGATCTCATCTCCCCGCTCCGTCGTATCCCTTCCGGCGAGGACGTGGGCCACATCCGACCGGCGCTCGAGAAAAGGCCGCAGCGGATGGCCGGCGGCGGCCGAGCCGGGCAGGACGACCGCGGCGGCGACGACGCCGTCCGCCGTCACCACCGTGGATCGTCCGGAGGTGATGAGCGTGCGAAGGAACGCGAGATGCCGTGCTGTCGGCACGAGCCGCGCGTTGACGGCCAGTACCGGCGTGTCCTGAGGCGGATCGTCGTGCGTGTGCCACGGCGGCATCCCCCACAGCGTCACGCCACGCGACCGGCTCGAGGACGCGTGGGCCGAGAACGGGCGGCGCGGCACGGGTCTCACGACTCCGAGTGTGTCCAGCATGCCGACGAGTGTCGTCGTGCCGACCGTGAGCGCGCACGCTGGGCGGGCGGCCACGAGCACACCGAGCCGCTCGACGGCGTGATCCTCGAAGACGACGACGTGCATCGATGGCCTGGGATCAAGTGCCTGGGATGGTTCGAAACGGCCGGTGCGGGCGACACGCTCCCTGCCGTGCGAGCCCGCGCGCGGTCCCTCGGAGAGGGTCTGGACAGAGCGGATCCGACGTTGGTGTAGCACCGGCGCAGGGGGGACGGCAAAAATCTCCGCGTTCCGACGGCGGCGCGGTCGTGCCTTCGGTGGCGAATCACGC
>JBJTBO010000567.1:0-2592 GCA_046091445.1 Planctomycetaceae bacterium
CCGGCTCGCTGGGCGCCGTGTGCCTCGGCGGCATCGTCGAGGGGGTGCCCCTCGCCTGCGCGGTCGAGAAGGCGGTTGCCGCCAACGCCTCAGCGATGCGGGAATGGGACGCGAACGGCACGAACTTCGGGTACGACGCCGCCGCGGGGCGGACGGCGGGGGAGTTCGGTCACAACGACTTCTATCCGGTCGCGCTCGCCGCAGCGCGGGAGGCCGGGCTCGACGGTGACGCGACGCTCCGCGTGATGCTGCTCATCGACGAGATCCGTGGTCGGCTCGCCGAGGTCTTCGCGCTTCGCCGCTATGCGATCGACCACGTGCATCACGGCACCGTGGCGTGTGCGGCGGCCTATGCCGCGGCGCTCGGCGGCACGCTCGGGCAGATCGAATCGGCGATCGGCATGGCGGTCGCGCATTACGTGCCCTTCCGCGCCATCCGCGCCGGCCACCAGCTCTCCGATTCGAAGGGCGCGTCGGCCGCACTCGCGGCCGAGGTGGCCGTGCTTTCCGCGCGACGGTCGCTCGACGGGTTCCGCGGACCGGCAGACGTCTTCCGCAACCCGCTGGCGATCTACCGCCTCCATGAGCCGTGCCCGGACGGCGCAAGCCCCTTTGATCTCGAACTCGGCGTGTCGGGCGACGCCTTCGCCATCCACGGCATGCACTTCAAGCTCGGCCTCTACGAGCACCAGTCGGCCGGAGCCCTCCAGGCCATCGTCGATCTCCTCGCCGCGGAGCCGGCGCTCGCGATCGATCCCGACCGGCTGCGGCGCGTGCGGATCGTCATCTACGAGCCCGCGTACTCGATCATCGCCGATCCCGCGAAGCGCACGCCCACCACCCGGCAGTCGGCGGACCACTCGCTGCCGTACATCGTGGCCCGCACGCTCTTGAAGGCGCGCGACGCCACGGCCACCGGCAGCACGCCGGGATGGGAATCACTCATGCTCGTGCCGGAGGACTATTCCGATCACGCGATCGCGGATCCGGCGGTGGCCCGCATCATCGAACGGATCGAGATCGTGCACGGTGGTTCCGACTACGACCGGCGGTATCCCGCCGGCATCCCCACGAGCGTCGAGCTCGAGCATGACGTGCTCGGGCGCCGTGCGAGCGACCTTGTGGTCCATCCCCTCGGGCACGCGAGGTCGGACCCGCTGCAGACCGACCGCCTGCTCGCGGTCAAGTTCGACCGGCTCGTGGCAGGTGCCGTGGACGATCCCGCCCGCCTCCGGGACGCGGTCCGTGTCGGCGGCCGCACCGTGTCCGAGATCGCCGCCCTCTACGCCTTTCCCATCCGATGCCGGAACGAACCACGCACCAGCTCGATGGTCTGATCGTCGTCGACAAGCCGGCGGGCATGACGTCGCGCCGCCTCGTGGACGTGGTCGCACGGGCGCTCGGCACGAAGTCGGTCGGCCACGCCGGCACGCTCGACCCACTCGCGCGCGGCGTGATGCTCGTGTGCGTCGGCGCCGTGACGCGGCTCGTCGAGCTGCTCCACGAGCTTCCGAAACGCTACGAGGCCACGTTCCTGCTCGGCCGTTCGAGTGCGTCCGACGACATGGAGACCCCCGTCGAGGAGGAGACGCAGCCGGTGCAGCCGTCGCGCGCGGCCGTCGAGGTGGCCCTGCCTGCCTTCCGCGGCGACATCCTCCAGCGTCCCTGCGACTATTCGGCGGCGCACGTGGCGGGAAAACGCGCCTACGCGCTCGCCCGCGCCGGCAAGGCCGTCGCGCTCGCGCCGAAGCCGGTGCACATCGACCGCCTCGTCGTCACCGACTACGACTGGCCGCGGCTCGACCTCGACATCGTCTGTTCCTCGGGCACGTTCATTCGTGCGCTCGGCCGCGACCTCGCGATCGCCCTCGGCACGCGGGCCGTCATGTCGGCGCTGCGCCGCACGGCGGTCGGTCCGTTCACGCTCGCCGACGCGGTGCCGCTCGAGCGGATCGAGGCGGGCATGGTGCGGGAGTCGCTGCGGCCGTCGGTCGACGCAGTGCCGCAGCTCGAGCGGGTCGTGCTGGACGGCGTCGTGCTCGACCAGGCCATCCGCGGCGCGTTCGTGTCGCCGGCCGAGCTCGCGTCATCGGGACTGCCGCGTATGGCCGACGTCTCGACTTCGCCTGCTGCAAACGTCGCGGCGCTCGACCCGACCGGGGAACTGGTCGGCATCCTGCGGCTCCACCCGAGCGGCTCCTATCGCCTGCGGCCGAACTTCCGTGGGCTGGGCTGAGCCCGGGACGACGCGCGATCAGCGGTTCAGGCGCATCCGACCTCGCGGAGTGCCGGCTCGGGCTGCGGCACACGTCTCCTCGCTCCTGTGGCGCACGCCTCCAGGCGTGCGAATAAGGCCGCTCGCTCGGAAAGCGTTCGCCGACCCCCTTCCCCTCGTCTCTGCTGCCGGCCTGGTCGAGGGTCCACGGTCCCGGAGTCCCCCTAGCACATATCCACGCGAATCTGGACTTGCGCGAATGGCCCTGAGCGCATAAAAAAACTCGAAATCCCCGACGAATCGCTTGATTTCGGTTGGTAGCCCTTCAAGCGACTCCCCACTTTGTGAAGAGTTTTTAGTGAACGCCAAGGTACGAC
>JBJTBO010000568.1:0-15147 GCA_046091445.1 Planctomycetaceae bacterium
CGAACCTGCACGCATCCCGCCGCGCGGCTCGGACTGCGGAGGCCCACCCGGTCCACGCCCGACATCCTACCCCGGCGAACGGACCGCCCGGGACGACGGCCCGCCAGACGGAGGTCACGCTGCTTGCACAAATACTGAACACGCGTATACTCTCTCGGCGATGGCGGCCCCCAGGCAAGGCTGCGGCCCCCTGCCACACGCTGCGACCGCCTGGTGCCGCACGCACGAAACCAGCCCCAGAGAAAACAGCTCCAGAAAGGACGAATCATGCTCGCGAGGCTCCAGACGTTCTCCCTGTTCGGGATCGATGCGGTGCCCGTCGATGTGGAGGTGGACGTTTCCGGAGGGGCCCTGCCGGCCACCGTGCTCGTGGGGCTGCCGGACGCCGCGATCCGCGAGAGCACGCACCGCGTCGCCCGGGCGATGGTCAACTCGGGCTTCAACAGGCCGAACGACCGGATCGTCGTCAACCGCGCACCGGCGGAGCTGCCGAAGCTGGCGGCCACCTTCGACCTGCCGATCACCCTCGGCATCCTCGCCGGGAGCGGACAGTTTTCGTCGGAGCGGCTGCAGGATTACGCGGTGGTCGGTGAACTGTCGCTCGAGGGATCGACGCGGCCCGCACGCGGGGCCTTGTCGATCGCGATCGCCGCGGCACGGCAGCGACGGGCGGAGCATCGGCCGCTCAAGGGAGTCGTCATGCCGACCGCGAGCGCGACCGAGGCCGCCGTGGTCGAGGACATCGACGTGATTCCCGTTTCGTCGCTCGGGGAGGCGGTGCGGTTCTTCGCGGGCGACCTGCAGATCGCCCCCGCCCCGGCGCGGGTGAGCGAGTGGTTCGAGCGGTTCGCCACCTACGACATCGACTTCGCCGACGTGCGCGGGCAGGAGGCCGCGAAGCGAGCCGTCTGCGTGGCGGCAGCGGGCGGTCACAACTGCGTCATGGTCGGCCCTCCGGGCGGCGGCAAGACGATGCTCGCGAAGCGGATTCCGACGATCCTGCCGCCACTGTCGGCCGCCGAGTCGATCGAGACGACCCGCATCTACAGCTCGTTGGGCCTGCTGCAGCCCGGCCAGCCACTGTTGGCGACACGACCGTTCCGGGCGCCGCATCACACGATTTCCGAGGCGGGCCTCATCGGAGGTCGCTCGATTCCGATGCCGGGCGAGATCTCACTCGCCCACAACGGCGTGCTTTTTCTCGACGAGCTGCCCGAATTCAACCGCCGCACGCTCGAGGTGCTTCGTCAGCCGCTGGAGGATGGTGCGGTCACGATCAGCCGGGCGAAATCGACCACGCGATTTCCCGCCGACTTCATGCTCGTCGCGGCGCTCAACCCGTGCCCGTGTGGCTACCGGGGCGATCCGCGGCGGGAGTGTCAATGCACGGTGCCCCAGGTGGATCGCTACATGGCGAAGATCTCCGGGCCACTGCTCGATCGCATCGACATCCATCTGGAGGTGCCGGCCGTCCCGTTTCGGGAGCTCTCCGCATCGCGCATGGGCACGTCGAGCGCCCAGATGCGCGAGGCGGTGCTGGCGGCACGGCTGCGCCAGGCCGAGCGGTTCGGGGGCGTGCCGAGCGGAGGCCGTGAGTCGGAGACGTCCGTGCGTGGTGGGGATCGAGGGCAGGCGACACGCTGCAACGCGCGGATGACGAGCCGCGAGATTCGTCAGCACTGCCGGCTGCATCCCGCCGCGGCCGAATTGCTGCGGGCAGCCGTCGCGGATCTCGGCCTCTCCGCCCGTGCGCACGACAAGATTCTGCGGGTCGCGCGCACGATCGCCGATCTCGACGCCGCCGCGGACATCTCGCCGGCGCACGTGAGCGAGGCGATCAACTATCGCCTGCTCGACCGAGCAATCTGGACCTGATCGAGTGCCGTGCTTCGGGCTGGCGTGCCCGCAGCATCAGGGGCGACGCATGGCTGCGTGGCGGTCCGGCTTGGTGGGCGGCCGTTGCCGCCGGTATTCTTGCAAAAACGTGTGTCGCCTCGTCTCGAGTCGCTTTTCGGCATGATCGCCCTGAATCGACCAGCCCCCGAAGCCATCGCCGCGGACACAGCGGGCGGTGTGCGGCGCGATGCCGGCCGTTTCCGGCGCCGGGCCCTCGCGCTCGCGGCCGCGTGTGCGATTGCGGGCGGCCTCTGCTTTCTCATCGACCTGCCCGTCGCGCAGTGGTGCAAGACATCGCCACTGCCGCGGGAGCTGAAGCGGCTTCTGGACCTGGCCGAGATCTTCGCGCACTCGACGGGTGTCATCGCCCTTCTGATCGCCCTGGCGGCCCTCGATCCGGCGCGTGTGTGGGCCTGGCGATTCCCCCCGTCGGCCGGCGGTTCGGCCGACGTCGGGGACCGTGCCCCCTTTTTTCGGCTGATCGGAGCGACGTTCGCCGGCGGGATCGTCACCGACCTGGTCAAGGCGACGGTCACGCGCGTGCGACCGCGGGCCATGGACCTCGCCATGGCGGGCTCGGCGATCGACACGTTCGACCGCGCCGCGACCTCGCTGCCTCATCCCGGCCACGGCGACCTGATGAGTTTTCCATCGGGTCATGCTGCCGTCGCTGCCGGGTTTGCCACGATGCTGGCCTGGAGATACCCGCACGGCACGTGGGTCTTCGCCGTCTTCGCCATGCTCGCGGCGGCGCAGCGCGTCTTCGCATCGGCCCACTACCCGAGCGACGTCTTCTTCGGCACCGCGCTCGGCATGGCGGGGGCCGCAATGCTGCTCGGAGGGGTGGCGACGCCGCGTGCCGGTGCGGCTCGCCTGCGGTAGGGAGCTTTGTTGGCGGCCCGCCGCGAGTGCTGGTACGCTGCAAGCGTCGCGTTTCGGCCAACCGTGCCCAAGCTGCGGTGTCCTCCCTCCGCCTGGCCTCATCCAGCGCGGGGCCATTTCGGCCCACCCGTGTCATCCATGCCGCCGAGCAAGAAACCCCGGACAGTCTCGAAGCCCGCGACCGCAGACGCCGACGCGTCACCCGCCGGGGAACGGGCGTCGCCGCGAGCTGCATCGAGTGCCGGCGGGGCTGGCAGGCGGATTTTGCTGGTCGACGACGATCATGAAATCGTCGAGTCGATGAAGGCCGTGCTCGAGTCGCGTGGCTATGCGATCCTCGTGGCCCGGGACGGCAATCAGGGCCTGGCGATGGCGGAGCAGGAGGCTCCGGATCTTGTCGTGCTCGACATGATGATGCCGAAGCGCAGCGGGTTTCTCGTCCTCGAAAAACTCCGTCGCGGCAATCCCAACCCCGTGCGGGTGATCATGATCACGGCGAACGAGGGGAGCCGTCACAAGGCGTACGCGGAAATGCTCGGCGTCGACGACTACATCCGCAAGCCGTTCGCGATGGATCGCCTGCTCGACAGCGTGGACCGCCTGCTCTCCTGAAGGCGTGATCGCGGCAGCCTGGAGAAACCGCTGTGTGAGCTGCCGGAAGCCGGGCAGGGTGGGCTGGCAAGGGAGGCTTCTTTCGGCGTTGACCGCCACTCCGGCACGGTCCTACATTCGGCCGGCGTGTGATCGAAGCCTTTCCATCGGGATCCGCACGTGTCCATGTCCCCCCCGTCACCCGCCTCCAGCCGTCCACGCGACGACCTCCGGGAGCGGGTGCGCGAGACCGTCGACATCGCCGACGTCGTGGGGTCGTACATCTCGCTCCGGCGGGCCGGCCGCGGCCTCGTGGGCCTCTGCCCCTGGCACGACGACGCGCGGCCGAGCCTCCAGGTGAATCCCGAGCGGCAGACGTACCGCTGCTGGGTCTGCAACATCGGCGGCGACGTCTTCAATTTCGTCATGCGGATGGAGAAGCTGGAGTTTCGCGAGGCGCTCGAGCAGCTCGCCGACCGCTGCGGCATCGCCCTGCCACGTGGCCGCGGCGGCATCAGCGCCGACGACAAGGCGAACCTCCGCGACACGCTCGCCTGGGCGGCGGCCCGTTACCGGGACTGCCTGCGGCAGGCCGCCGAGGCCGCACCGGCCCGGTCCTACCTCGCGGGCCGCGGCCTGTCGGCCGCCACACTCGACCAGTTCGACGTGGGGTTCGGGCCCGCTGCGTGGGACTGGCTCCTGCGCCAGGCCGCCCTGGCGGGCATTTCCGCGGCCACCCTCGCCGCCGCCGGCCTCGTGGTCGCCCGCAACGACGGCAACGGACACTACGACCGCTTCCGCGGCCGCGTCATGTTCCCGATCCGCGACGCGCAGGGGCGGTGCATCGCGTTCGGTGGCCGTGTCCTGCCCGGATCAGACGATCCCGCCAAGTACGTCAACTCGCCCGAGACGCCGCTCTTCTCGAAGCGCAGCACCCTCTACGGCCTCGACACGGCCCGGGAGGCGATGTCGGCGTCGCGGCGGGCCGTCGTGGTGGAGGGCTACACCGACTGTCTCGCCGCGCGGCAGGCCGGCATCGGCGATGTCGTGGCGGTGCTCGGGACGGCGCTCGGCGCGGAGCATGCGAAGGTGCTGCGGCGCTACGCGGATCGCGTGGTGCTCGTCCTGGACGGCGACGAGGCGGGCCGGCGGCGTGCCGACGAGATCCTCGACCTCCTCCTCGCCGAGCCGATCGACGTGCGGATCGCGCGGCTGCCCTCCGGGGCCGATCCCTGCGACTACCTGACGGCCGAGGGGCGGGACGCGTTCGAGCAGGTCCTCGAGGCGGCGATCGATCCGCTCGACTACCGGATGGACGCCGCGCTCGCGCGGCTGCGGCCCGACGCCGGGGACGATGCCGCGCTCGAGGCGATCGACAGCGTGCTGCGGGCGCTCGCCGCCGCGGGCCGCGGCCCCAATGTCACGCCGCGCGTCCGCCTGCGGGAGGATCAGGTGCTCGGTCGGCTCGGCCGGCGCTTCGGGCTCGCCCGCGACACGCTGCGAACCCGGCTGCTCGAGCTGCGGCGTGCTGCCGACGGGCCCGACCGCGCGACGCAGGCGATCGATCCCGAGTCGCTCCCGGCGCTCCCAGCCTGGGATCGGGAGGTGATCGAGGTGCTCGTCGGGGTGCCGGGAAGCACGGGGCTGATCGTGCGGCAGATCGGCGGCGCGGGGGTCGACAGCAGGGCGTGCCGGCAGGTGCTCGAGGTGGCCGAGCGGCTGCACGCCGAGGGGCGCGAGGTGGGGCTCGGGTCGCTGTTGCTCGAGATCACCGATCCGTCGCTGCAGAGCCTGCTCGTGGCGGTGGACGAGGCGTCCGCGGCGCGGCCGACGGATCCGCAGGATCGCCTGCGGCATCTCGAGGACGCGCTGCACCGCCGTGCGGCCGACCGGCGGGCGACCGCGAGTGCCCGGGCATTGAGCACGACCGACGGCCTCGACACGAGGACCGAAGCTGAACTTCTCGAGCGTCTCGTCGCCGAACGACGGGTCGCTCAGGGCATGTCCGATCCCAAGGATGGGTGAGGGTGCCCGCCTCGTCGCTGCGAATCGATCCCACCGTGCCGTGAGGCGGGGATCGAGGGCGGTGGACGAGTGGCGGTAGGATGGTGAAGGAGAACCGAAGCGATGAGTCATACCGAGCGCGAGCACGACCTGAAGGACGAGGGCGACCGGCACGAGGGCACGCAGCACGTCGGTGCCGCGGACGGCCACGTGGACGGTGAACTCGCGGCGCTCATCGCGGCGGGCCGCACGGCCGGATACCTGACGTTCGACCAGGTCAATGCCTACCTGCCGGACGAGGCGGTGGATCCCGAGAAGATCGACGCCCTGCTGGTCGCGCTCGAGGAACGGGGAATCGAACTCGTCGACACGCCGCCCACGGCGCAGGGGGAGCCGGCCCCGGCCGCTCCGGCACGTCGGGAGGAGGTGATCACCACCGCGCCCTCGAACGCCGGCAACGATCCGATCCGGATGTACCTCGCGCAGATGGCCGAGATTCCCCTGCTCACGAGGCGCGAGGAGATCTCGCTGGCCAAGCGCATCGAGGTCACGCGCAAGCGTTTCCGGCGGGCGATCCTCGGCTGCACGTACGCGATGCAGACGACGGTCGACACGCTGCGTCGCGTGCACGAGGGCGCCCTCCCCTTCGACCGGACGATCAAGGTGTCGCTCACGGAGCGGCTGACCAAGGAGCAGATCCAGGCTCGCATGCCGCACAATCTGCGGACGCTCGACCATCTCCTCGCCCAGAGCCGGACCGACTTCCGTCGCCTCGTGAGCCGGAAGACCTCCGCGGACGAGGCGCGTGATGCGCGGAAGCGGTTCCGCCGGAGCCGGGCCAAGGCGCTCGTGCTCGTCGAGGAACTCAGCCTGCGCACGCGGCGGGTGCAGCCGCTCGTGAAGCTGCTCCGCGGGATGTCGTCGCGCATGGACGTGCTGCAGCAGGGCCTGCGGGAGATGAAGGAGGGCATCCGGTCGCGTGACGACCATGCCGACATGCGGAAGGAGCTGCGGGACCTCATGCTCACCACGCTCGAGAGCCCGCGCTCGCTCCGCTCGCGGGTCGCGATCCTCGAGAAGCTCAAGGTCGAGTACGAGGCGGCGAAGCGCAGCCTGTCGGCGGCGAACCTGCGTCTGGTCGTGTCGATCGCGAAGAAGTACCGCAACCGCGGGCTGTCGTTTCTCGACCTGATCCAGGAGGGCAACACCGGCCTCATGCGGGCGGTGGACAAGTACGAGTACCGTCGGGGCTTCAAGTTCTCGACCTACGCCACCTGGTGGATCCGTCAGGCGATCACCCGTGCGATTGCCGACCAGTCACGCACGCTCCGCATTCCGGTGCACATGATCGACGTGCTCTCGAAGCTCCGCACGACCTCGAAGAAGCTGCTCCACGAGTTCGGGCGGGAGCCGATCGCCGAGGAGATCGCGGCGGCCGCGGGGGTGCCGCGCGAGGAGGCCCGCCGCGTGCTCGACATGGGTCGTCAGCCGATGAGCCTCGACCGGCCGGTCGGCGAGAGCGAGGATGCGAGCTTCAGCGAGTTCGTCGAGGACGTGGGCGCCGTCAGCCCCACGTCGTCGACCACGCACGGCCTGCTCCGCGACCGGATCGACTCGCTGCTCAAGACGCTCACCTACCGCGAGCGCGAGATCATCCGGCTGCGATACGGCCTCACCGACGGCTACACCTACACGCTCGAGGAGGTGGGGCGGATTTTCCGCGTCACGCGCGAGCGGGTGCGGCAGATCGAGGCCAAGGCGGTGAAGAAGCTCCAGCATCCGGTGCGATCGAGGCAGCTCGAGCACTTCATGGAGGGGGCGGGGAGCTCCAACTGACGCGGGCCGCCCCGGCAGCTGAAATCCGGCCCGACGGCACCCCTGCCCCGACCCGGGGCCGGGGTGCTGCTACACTCGGGGGCGACGCATCGACGCTGCGAGCCTGGTGGCCGTGGCCCGCGGCGCCCGTGGCCCGAGCCTGAGCGTCGCGCGGGCCCGCGTCGTCAGCCGGCGAACGCCGGGGGAGTCTTCGACCGTCGCATGAGTGCCATCGTCGCCACGGAAACGCTCCGCACGCTCCACCGCATCCATCGCCAACTGGAGGATCTCGCCGACCGGCTCGCGGCGGGACCCCGGCAGGTCGCCGCCCGGACGAAGCTCCTCGAGGCGGCCGAGGCCGCCCGGACCGCCGCGCAGGACGCGCTCAAACTGGCCCGGAAGACCGCCGATCAGAAGCAGCTCCAGCTCAAGTCCGCCGAGGCGAAGATCACCGACCTCGAGGGCAAGCTCAACACCTGCAAGACGAACCGCGAGTACCAGACGCTGCGCGAGCAGATCGCGGCCGACCGCATGGCCACGAAGGAGCTCGAGGACGAGATCCTCGAGTCGCTCGAGCGGATCGACGCGCTCAAGCCGGACGTCCCCGCGGCGGAGGCGTCCGTCCAGACGGCACGCACGCAGGTCACCGAGGCCAAGGCGCGGGTGGATGCGGAGGCCGGCCTGCTCCAGGCCGAGGTCGCGCGCGTGCGGGCTGAACTCGTGACCGTCGAGCGCGATCTGGTGGACGACGTCCGCGATCGCTACGACCGCGTCGTCCGCAGCAAGGGGGCGGATGGGCTGGCGGCCGTGGACGGACAGACGTGTGGCGGTTGCTTCCAGCAGATCACCGGCAACATGCTGTCGGATCTCATGCTGGGCAAGGCCGTCGTGTGTCGCAACTGCGGCCGGCTGCTCTACATGCCGGAAGGCCCGCGCCCGGCGTGACCGTCGTCCTCGCGGCGGTCGATCCCGTGCGGCCGTCCCCCCGTGATTCGTTCCCACGACCCGATCGGAGAAGCATGCCGTGTCCGACAGGATCCCGATGACCCGCGCCGGCTATGACAAGCTCAAGGCGGAGGTCGAGCAGCTCGAGACCGTGGAGATGCCCCAGGTCGCCGCACGTGTCGCCGCCGCGCGGAGTGAGGGCGACCTCAGCGAGAACGCCGAGTATCACGGCGCGCGCGAAAGCCAGGGGCTGCTCCAGGCCAAGATCAACCTGCTTCGTGACAAGCTGTCGCGGGCGGTGATCGTGGAACGGGCCAAGGAGGCGGGGGACGAGGTCGTCTTCGGGGCCACCATCCGGGTCAAGGACCTCAAGTTCGGTGACGAGGAGGAGTACGTGCTCGTCGGCGCCGGCGAGGAGGATTTCGACTCCGGGCGAATCAATGTCGCGAGTCCGCTCGCCCAGGGCTTCCTCGGGCGCAAGGTGGGTGACACCGTGGCGATCGACGTGCCCGCGGGCACGCTGCGCTACGAAATCCTCGAGGTGCGATTCGACTGACGATACGGCTGCCGGGCCATCCATGGCCCCGGCAGCCTGAGCCCGCAGAGCCCGCCCTCCAGGCGGGCGGTGGGTCGACTGTCAGCGCATCCATGGCCCCGGCAGCCTGAGTCCGCAGAGCCCGCAGGGGACGAGGCGAAGGGGGGTCGGCGAACGCTTCCCGAGCGAGCGGCCGCCGCGGCCGGAGCGAGGAGACTTGTGCCGCCCCCCGAGCCGGTGCCATACCCGCGCGGGGCGAGTGTCGCACCCGCCATGGCAGGGGCGATGGTCAGGTGATGCCGTCAAACAGGGCCGAGCCGAGGCGGATCAGCGTGGCCCCCTCGAGGATCGCCTCCTCAAAATCCCCGCTCATCCCCATCGAGAGCTCCGCGAGGCCTTCCGCGTCGGCACCATCGCGACGGAGACGGTCGCGAAGTTCGCGCAGCCGGGCGAAGTCGCGTCGGGCGGCATCCGGACGGTCGTCCGGCAGCGCCGCCATGCCCATCAGGCCACAGACCCGCACGTGTCGACACTCCGCCGCGGCTGCGACCAGGTCGCGCACCGCATCCATCGGGAGGCCGGTGCGGCCGGAGTCGGTCGAGAGATTCACCTCCACGAGGGCCTGGCAGACGCGGCCGGTCAGGGACGACTCGGCCTCGATCGCGTCGAGAAGGCGACGGCTGTCGAGCGAATGCAGGAGCGCGAGACGCGGCAGCGTGCGTCGTGCCTTGTTGCGCTGGAGGTGCCCGACGAGGTGCCACCGCGGATGAGGCCCACACTCCGCGAGCGCGGCCGCCTTCTCCCAGAGCACCTGCGGCCGGCTCTCGCCGAGGTCGTGGCACCCGAGTTCGTGGAGGATGCGGGTCGTCTCCGTGTCGACGTACTTCGTGACGGCGACGATGCGGACCGAACTGCGGTCGCGGCCGGCGCGGGAGCAGGCGGCGGCGACGCGGTCCGAGAGGACGTCGAGGTTGCGTCGCAGCCGCTCGCGCCGCGCCGTCGGGTCGGACCCGCTCATACGATCTCGAGGATCCGCGACACCATGCCGCGTGGTCGGATGCGTCCCACGAGGAAGTCGCACGAGACGTTGCAGCCGAGCACCGTGCGGTTCCTCGCCGCGTCGAGGGTGCGGTAGACGAGCCACTGCTCGTCGCCCGCCTGCACGCGGTAGCCGACGGCCTGCCAGGCGGGCAGGATGCGGCGCGTGTCCGCCACCGTCAGCTGGCGCCAGGTGAGGGGGCCGCCCACGCGCGAGGCGTCGCAGTCGAACCACACGGGGGCGTAGAGCCTGCCGTGGCCGGTCTGGGCGAGTGTCAGGCCTCCCTCCGCCTCGAACGACCCGCCGGCACCGGTGCGCCACTCGTTGAGCCCGAGTGGCAGGGCCATGCCACGCGTCGTGGTGTCGTACAGCACGATCTCGCGCGTCTCGGCGGCCGGCTCGGCGTCGAGGGCCGCGGCCAGCGGGATCGTCCCGACGTACTCGATGTCGTCGGCCCGCGCGGCGCCGTTGCCGGCGTGGACGGCGGCGTGCTCGGCACCGCCGTCGTCGGTGGGCGGCCTGGCGACGATCGCATCGGCGGCCAGGACGATCCCGAGCTGTGGCAGCACGACCACGTGCCGATCGAACCGCATCCCGTCGCCCAGCGGCGCCGAGATCTCGAGAAACGACGCCGTCCGGTCGGACTCCCACGCGGCCACCGTCCACGGCCCCTGCAGCGTGCGATCGCGTCCGCCGACCCGAACACGGAACTGCCACGGGCCGGCGACGAGCAGCCGGTCCGCGACGGCGATCTCGAGCCATGGGGTGTGTTCGCGATGATCCACGAGGACGCGCAGGCCCGCGACGGATTCACCCGGGCCGCCCCAGCCGGAGCGGATGATCGTCAGCCCGGCGGTCGCATCGTGGAAATCGGCCGCGGGCAGCCGTCCACCGTCGGCGTCGCGTGGTCGTCGGCTCAGCCGTCGGGCGGCACGGCGCAGCGGCTTGGGAAACCGCACCCCAGCGCCCTTCCCCCGGCCCGCGTTCTCGATCGCCTCGAGCAACGACGCCGAAGCCGCCGCAGGCAGTTGGCCCGAGCCCGCGAGCATCCGCCCGCGCGTGCCGAGCAGACGGGCGGCGGTCGCGACGGCCGCGGCCCAGGCCCGCTCCGTGTCGTCATCCCACGGCAGTCCTCCCGTGGCGAGCGCCACGTCCCGGCACTCCGTCCAGTGCGCGACCCTGCCGACGAGCGCGATCGAGCCGGGCAGCATCACCCCGCCCTCACTCGTCACGAGCGATTCGATCTCCTTCGCGAGCCCGGTGGAGACGTGCTCGGCATAGCGACGGCACGCCTCCGGCTCCCGGAAGAGCCGCGTGAGCACGAGGAGAAACCGGGCGGGTGCGGTATCGCCGTGCGCGAGCACGTGGTCCGCGCGGGCACCCTCGGCGAGGATCCGATCGAGCAGGCTGCCGGATGTGACGCCCGCCCGCCGTGCGGAGGCGAGCCATGCGACGGCCCACGTGGACGCCTCGTTGAGCAGCCAGCGCTCGCGTGACGATTCGCACGACGCGGCCTCGTCGAGACACGCGCCGATCACGGTCTCGATCCGGGTGACGCTGCGGACGTTCCCGGGACTCCGCGTGACCTGCCGGGCCAGTGTGCGGAGACGGCCGCGCACCTCGAGCACGTCACTCGCATCGGCCGCCGCGCGGATGCGTCGCCCGGCGTCCCGTGCCTTGACGCGGGGCGCGGTCGCGCGCGGCCGGCGAGACGTCCCGGAGGCGCTCGTCGCCTCGCCACGTGGGTGGGCCTTGCGTCCGATGCGGTTCTTGCCGCGTCGTGAGTCGCTGTCCGTCGCCGGTTTCGACACCATCCCCAGCACCTCCGAGCCATGCGGTCGCCCGATCGACGGGCTCGATGATCTGGCGACCGTACCGTTTCCGGGGCGTCGCCGCGGCGGTATCGTATCCGAAGACCGTGGCCGCTCCATGAGCCTGCGGCGACCTCGCATGTCCAGAGGGAATGTCGTGATTCCGGGCCATCGACGCGGGGTGGGGAGGTGGGTGACGCTCGCCGCGCTCGCTCCGGCGGTCATCTGCGGTCGCGCCGGGCGACTCGGTGCCGCCCCGCCTGCGTCCGACCCCGCCCCGGCGGCCACGGCCGATCGCCATCCGGAGCTGCGGAGGCTCTCGCGCACGCACGAAATCTGGATCGATGCCCCCGGGCGACGGGCCGTCGTCGGTGCCGAGGTGGTGCTCGATCGCGGGCCGATCGAGGTCTTCGCCTGCCCGGCGGGCACGAAGGAGCACGAGGCGATCGTCGCCACGCGGGCGACGGCGCAGCTCGTGCACGTCGCGCTCCTCGCCATCGGGCTCGAGCCCGGGCATCCGGTGGAGTTCAACCCTGAGTACGTGCCCGCCGAGGGACCGGCCGTGGACGTGCGCCTGCGCTGGAAGGACGCGGATGGAGCCGAGCGCGAGGCGCGGGCGGGTGATTGGATCCGCAACGCCGAGACCGGCAGGCCGCTCGACGTCGACTTCATCTTCGCAGGCAGCGTGTTCTGGACCGACCCGCTCGACGGCAAGGAGTACTACCAGGCCGATGGTGGCGACCTCATCTGCGTCTCCAACTTTCCGACCGCCACGCTCGACATCCCGATCGAGAGTTCCCAGTCGAACGACGCGCTGCTCTTCGAGGTCTTCGAGGGACGCGTGCCGCCGCGAGGCACGCCGGTCGAGATCATCCTCGCGCCGGCACCTCCGGCCGCGCCGTAACGCCCCGGCCGTGGCGACACGTGTCGCCCGAGCCGCCATGTGCGTGGGGAGGCTGCCGTCCGTGGCGGCAATGACTCAGGCGCCGGGCACGCGACAGTGGGCGAGGACGGCCTCGGGCGTGGAGACGTAGCCCGTATAGAAGGGACCGAACTCCGCGTACCGTGCGCTCGCCTCGTCGAACCGCATGGTGTAGACGATTTCCTTGAGGAACTCGGGTCGCTTCGCCCAGAGCGTCACGCCCCACTCCCAGTCGTCGAGCCCGACCGACACGGTGATCAGCTGCGTCACGCGGCCGCCGAATGTCATGCCGGTGCGGCCGTGCTCCGCCATCAGCCGGCTCCGCTCGGCGAACGGCAGCGAGAACCAGTTCTCGCCCACCTTCCGCTTCTTGTTCATGGGGTAGAAGCAGGCATTCGGCCACGGGGGGAACTCCGGCTCGAGTCGCGCGCGGCGCATCGCATCCTCGCGGGCGGCATACCCCTGCACCTTGGCCTTCCACGTGGGGCTGTCGCGCACCTCCCCCTCCTCCACGAGACGGTCACCATACTGTTCGACGGTCGGCACGTACTCGCTCACTTCCGTCAGGCTCACGAACGAGTAGGTCGGCACGAGCACGCCGCCGAGCGGGCCCGCGAGCAGTCGCTGATGCACCGCATCGACACGCAGCGGCGATGGATCCATCGCGACGACGCCGAAGTCGGCCTTGTGGCCGGGCACGAGCCACGTCTGGAGCCGGGTCGGCGCGTCCGGACCCTGCGGGTCGAGCGCCGCGTGCCAGGCCTGCCGTCCGGCAGCCACCTCGGCGGGAGTCAGCTGCGCGAGGCGATGGTGGTCGAACGTGTAAAAGCTGTGGGTGACGTGCCAGCCGGTGAGCGGCTCGACCGCGGCCGAGACGGTGTCGGAGGGCCGTCCATGCGGTGCGGGCGGCCCCGCCGGCCGGCCGGCGGCCTGAGGACCATGGGATGGGGCGGCAGGTTGGCTCATGGCGTGCATCTCCTTGACGCGTGCCCGGTGGCGGCACGCTCGTGCGGGGCGGCCTGGGCGCGGCCAACGCGTCGATCCGGTCGCGGTTTCGAACCTGGCGGAGTCTAGCAGGGCTCGCCGGCAAGCCGCGGACGGTCCCGCGGGTCGGGCGTCCCCGGTCGGCCTTTGGTGGCCGACCGCGGCCCGCGGTAGGATGAAACGGAGGGATGGCGGTCGCGGACCGCCGACCGATTGAGGACGCCGCGGGGGCCGATGCCATGGGACAGGCGATCGTCGATCCACAGGAGTTGCGTCGTTTCGCGGCGCGGCTGCGGCACTTCAGCGGCGAGGTCATGGCGCAGATGCAGATGGTGCAGCGGCAGCTGGCCGCGCTCGGCTCCACCTGGCGCGACCAGGAGCATCAGAAGTTCGCCGAGGAGTTCGAGCAGCAGCTCACGACCTTCGGCCGGTTCGTCGATGCGACGAGCGACTACGTTCCCTACCTCATCCGCAAGGCGGAACGGGTGGAGGAGTACCAGCAGCAGCGGTGAGGACCGCCGGGGAACGCGCATGTCCGACCAGGCGGATGTCAAGTCGATCGACACGCTGGCCTTCGTGAAGGCGGCCATTGCGGGCTTCGCCCATGAGGCCAACCAGGCGCTCGCGGAGGTCGAGCTGCAGGGGCAGCGGGCCAGCGACTGGATCTGCGTCGATCAGGCCGCCTACGGGAAGGCCGAGATCCGCCGGGCCGCCGACATGGTCAATCAGGCGAGGAAGGACCTCGAGCACTGCCGCACGTTCAAGAAGACGGGGGACAACACCCCGGCCTGCGTCGAGGCAAAGAAGGCGCTCGAGCGGGCGAAGCAGCGCCTGGCCCGCGCCGAGGCGAAGGCGGAGGCGGTGCGGCGGTGGACCCCCGTCGTGCAGCAGCAGTTTCGCGAGACATGCGTGCGGCTGGTGCGGTTCCGCGACGTCACCGACGTGGACTGCCCGAAGGCGATGGCGCAGCTCGACCGCATGCTCAAGGCACTCGACGCCTACCGGACGACGACCTCGCCCCGCGGTGGCACCGAGGGGGGCGGGTCGCAGGCCGCGTCGGTCACCCGCGAGGTCGAGCCGGCGGGCGCCGTCCCCGCCGACGGTGCGGCACCCGTCGCACCGGCCGCGACCGATACGACGGAGGCCGGGCGATGAAGATCGGCGACCTCTCCGGCGGCGCGTCGAAGCTCGCGTTGTCGCTCAAGCAGCTCAACCTCAAGTGGGAGTTGGCCCGCGACGCGTGGCACGATGGCACCGCGAAGGCCTTCCATGAGCGGGCCATCGAGCCGCTCACACCGAGCGTCAAGGAAACGCTCGAATCGATCGGTCGTCTGGCCGAGGTGCTCGCCCGAGCCGCCCGCGACGTGAGTGACCAGGACGGCCTGTGACGCCAGCGTGTCCCCCGCGGCCGACACCCCCCTTCCCCCTCTCTCTCCACCAGTTTCCACCGCCCGTTTCCACTTTTAGGGATGCAGGGATCGTGCACCAGTCCTCCTATCACCCGGACGTCCTCCGCACGCAGATCGAGTCGCTCCGGCGGGCTGCCGCCGAACGGGCCCGTCTCGAGCAGGAGATCACCGCCGAACACGTCGCCGAGGCCGAACAGGCCCGCACCGCCGCCGAGGCCGCGATCCGCTCGGCCCGCGCGAAGCATGCGGCCGAGGCCGACGCCACGCGCAAGGAGCATGCCGACGTGCTCGAGAAGGCCCGAGCACACGAGCGT
>JBJTBO010000569.1:0-3690 GCA_046091445.1 Planctomycetaceae bacterium
CCGATCAGCAGGGGCGCGATGGCCGCCGCCATGCCCGCGAGGGCGAGCACGCCGCCGCCACCGAGACGGTGGCGGCCGACAGCCTCGGCCAGCGGGCGTGACTCGAGCACGCCGCGCACCGCGGCAAGCACCCGCGACCGATGCCCCGCTGACGGCGCGAGCGCCGGCCGCGACCGGAGGCGTCGTTCGATCACACGATCGCGCATGCCATCGTGAAGCGTCATCGCTCCTCCTTCCGTGAGAGCGTCTGACGGAGCTTGGTCAGCGCGTAGCGGTAGCGGCTGGCGGCGGTGTCGAGGCTCGTGCCCATGACCCGGCCGATCTCCGCGAAGGTGAGGCCGCCGTCGATCTTCAGGGCCACGACCTCGCGCTGCTCCGGCGGCAGGTCCGCCACGGCCGCCGCCAGTTCGTCGTCGGGCAGCGCGGAGGCGGCCGCGTGGTCCGGGCGGCCGCGGTCATGCGCCACCTCGACGAGCACCCGGCGGCCGGTGACGGCCCGGCGGTGGCGGCGGCCGACGGCATGCCTGAGCATCGTGAACACGTAGGCCTCCAGGTCGGCGACGGCGGCGAGCCGGTGCCGGCCCCGGGCAAGGTCGACGAACAGGTCGTGCACGACATCCTCCGCGTCCGGGGCCGAGCCGATCATGGTGCGGGCCGCTCCCAGGAGCCTCGCCGCCAGACGGTCGTAGAGCGCGGCGAACGCGTCGGCGTCGCCGTCCGCCAGCGACTCTGCAAGCGTGGGTGGCACCTGTCGCACTCCCGGCCTTCTTCCACAAGGAGCCACCGGCCGACCGGTTTTGTCTCGCACCGGGGGGCCGCCCCCCGCGCGCGTGCCCGGCGGCTCGTATCGCCGCGACCGACCCCATGCCCTATTCTGTCGTGTCCGCGTGTCGTCCGCGGTTTCCCGCCACCTGGCGGAATCTCCCACCTTCCCCCGATCCAGCGTCATGGCCGACTCCTCCACCCCCGGCGTCGATCCCGCCGCCGACCCGAAACCTTCCGCCGTGGAAGTGGCCAAGATCGCCAGCCACTACCTCCGCGGCGACATCCCGCAGGAACTCGCCGACGGCACCCCCGGATTCGGCAAGGCCTCGATCCAGCTTCTCAAGAACCACGGCACCTACCAGCAGGACGATCGCGAGGCCCGCACGAAGTCGGCCGACGGCAAAAAGAGCGCACGCCAGATCTCGTTCATGGTCCGCACGCGGATTCCGGGCGGCAAGCTCACGGCCGAGCAGCTGCTCGCCGAGATCGACCTCGGGGACGAGTGCGGCAACGGCACCGTGCGACTCACGACCCGCCAGGGCGTCCAGCACCACGGCATCGTGAAGGGGGACCTCCAGGCCACGATCCGAAGGATCAACGAGATCCAGCTCTCCACGCTCGCCGCGTGCGGCGATGTCGAGCGCAACGTGATGTGCTGCCCCGCACCCATCCATGACAGTCCCGTGCGCGGCGAGATGATGGCGATGGCCGAGAGGCTCGCCATGCACCTCGCGCCGCGCACGCGCGCGTATCACGAGATCTGGCTCACCGACGACGCGACGGGTGAAAAGACGCTCGCGGGAGGCGGGCCCGACGGGCACGAGGTGGAGCCCATCTACGGCCCCACGTATCTGCCGCGCAAGTTCAAGACGGCCTTCGGCCTGCCCGAGGACAACTGCGTCGACATCTACGCCAACGACCTCGGCTTCCTCGCGGTGCACGACGGAGCGACGATCCGGGGCTACAACGTGCTCGCCGGCGGCGGGATGGGCGTGACGCCGAGCGCCGCCAAGACGTTTCCCGCGCTCGCCAAGCGACTCGGCTTCGTGCCGCCGGAGGATGTCCTCGACATCGCCGTGGCGATCGTGAAGGTGCAGCGGGACTTCGGCAACCGCTCCGACCGCAAGGTCGCCCGCCTCAAGTACACGATCCACAATCTCGGCCTCGAAACATTCCGGGCGAAGGTCGAGGAATACTTCGGCAAGCCCCTGGCCCCGTGCGACCCGGCCGACGTCCACGGCTTCGACGACCACATTGGCTGGTTTCCGCAGGGTGACGGAAGATTCTTCTACGGCCTCAACGTCGAGAACGGCCGCATCCACGACACCGGTGACTTCCGGCTGAAGACGGCCCTGCGGCGGATCCTCACCGACATCCGCCCGGGCGTGCGGATCACGGCACACCAGAGCCTGCTCTTCACCGACCTGCACGCCGCCGATCGCGTGAGGATCGCCGAGATCCTCCACGCGCATGGCGTCAAGACGTCGGAGGAGATCTCGACCCTGCGGCGCTGGAGCATGGCCTGCGTGGCGCTGCCCACCTGCGGATTGGCCGTGGCCGAAAGCGAGCGGGTGCTCCCCGGGCTCATCGACAGCCTCGAGCCGGAGGTCGCGAAGCTCGGTCTCTCGGGCGACGCCTTCACGCTGCGGATGACCGGCTGCCCGAACGCCTGCGCCCGCCCCTACAACTGCGACATCGGCATCGTGGGGCGCACCGCCGGGAAGTACACGATGTTTCTCGGGGGACGGCTCCTCGGAGACCGGCTCAACACCGAGTACAAGGACCTCGTGCCCTTCGAGCATCTCTGCCAGGAGGTCACGGCGGTGCTCGCCTGCTACAAGGCGGAGCGCCAGTCCGGCGAAACCCTCGGCGACTTCTGCCACCGCAAGGGTGTCGATGGCGTGCGAGCCTGGTCGGATGCCTGGCTGGCGGGTGGCCGCGGCCACCGGGCTTGAGTCCGCGCGGCTCCGCCATCACGCCGACGCCGCCGAGGCCAGAAAGGCGTCGATCTCGGCCCGTCGCGGCGCGGAATCCTGGGCACCGGCCCGCGTGACCGCGATCGCGGCGGCGGCGTTGGCGAACGCGGCCGCCGCGACGAGATCGCGACCCTCGGCGAGCGCGACGGCGAGGCAGCCGTTGAACACATCCCCGGCGGCGACGGTATCGACCGCGTGCACGGCATGTCCGGGCAGCCGTCGCGCCAGGCCATCCGCAGCCACGAGACAGCCCCGCGGGCCGAGCGTCAGCACGGCGGCGGCGACCCCCTGGGCGCGCAGACGCGTGGCCGCCGCGACGGCCGTCACCTCGTCGGCGATCGACACGCCGGTGAGCAGGCATGCCTCGGTCTCGTTCGGAGTGATCACCGCCACGCGCTCGAGCATGGCGGCCTCGAGGGGGCGAGCCGGCGCCGGATTGAGCACCACACGGCGGCCGAGGTCCGCGGCCACGGTGAGGACGTGACGGACCGTCGCGAGCGGCACCTCCAGCTGCACGAGCACGATGTCGGCGGCGGCGATCGCGTCTCGCGCGGCATCGACGTGGGCCGGCAGGAGGCGTTCGTTCGCGCCCCCCGCCACGGCGATCGCGTTCTCCCCCGCGGCGTCCACCATGATGAGCGCGACACCCGACGGACAGCCCGGTGCGCGGGCGACGTGCGTGGTGTCGCTCCCCTCCGCACGGCAGGCCGCGAGCGACGCGTCGCCGAGCGCCGCGTCACCGAGGCATGCGACGAACCCGACCCTCCCTCCGGCCCGGGCTGCAGCCACCGCCTGGTTGGCCCCCGTGCCCCCGCCGACCCTGGCGACCGTGCCGCCGAGCACCGTCTCCCCGGCGCGAGGCAGCGCGGGCACCCGGACGACGAGGTCCGGGTTCGCGCTCCCGACGACGATGATGCGACTGGACAGGGCTGGTGCCTCGTGATAGACC
>JBJTBO010000570.1:0-3826 GCA_046091445.1 Planctomycetaceae bacterium
CGAGCACCGTATTGCCCTGCTCGCGGAGCTCCGTGATCCGGGCCCGGGTGAACGGCGTCTGCCAGTCGATGACCGACGCCACCGGCCCCAGGAGCAGGAAGGACGCCGTGCCGACGGCGACGCCGATCGTGGCCCCCTGCACCCAACGGCCGAAGCCGACGGCACCGCTCCGCTCCTGCGCCCGCCCAACCCACCAACATCCCATCCAGATGCCGATCAGCATGACGAAGGTCGGCACGAACCAGCTGGACGGCAGGAACGTCAGGAGAAACGCCACCGTGCCGAGCATCACGAAGCCGAGAAGCTCCTTGAACGTCGTCATCCACGCCCCCGGCCGTGGCATGAAGCGCACGAGGCCGGGGAAGACGCCGACGAGGATGTAGGCCCGGGCCATGCCCGTCGCGATCGCGCCAAAGACCTCGTAGGTCACGATCGTCGGCTGCGTGAGCGTGAATCCGAGCACGGGACCGAGGAACGGCCCGCTGCAGGGCGTCGCGAGCACCGTGCTGAGCACGCCCTTGAGGAACGCCCCCATGGGGCCCTCGCGGGTCTGCACGTGACCGGCCTGTTCACCGATGAAGCCGGGGATCGGCAGCTCCCAGACGCCGAGGACCGACAGCGCGAAGGCGAAGACGATGCCGGCCATCGTGATGTTGAAGCCGGCGGACGTGAACTGCTCGCCCCATGCCAGGTTCGCGCTTCCGAGGCCGATGTTCGCCGCCACGCTGGCCGTCGCGAGCACGAAGAACACGGCGAAGAGCCCCGCGCAGTACCAGAGGTTCATCTCGAACACCTCGCGGCGGGCCCGGCCCGACTGCTGTGCGAACGACATGAGCTTGAGACCGAGCACCGGCAGGACGCACGGCATCAGGTTGAGGATGAGGCCTCCCGCGAGTCCCATCAGCAGGGCGAGCGGCAGGGTGAGTCCGGCCGGCGGACGCGTCGACACGGCCGCCGCGGCGTCGTCACCACCGACCGCCGACAATACGCTCGGTGCGCTCGTCACGGGCAGCGGCGCGCGGGCCGCCTCGGCATACCTGGCCTCCGCGAACACCACTTCGGGCGACCGTCCCTCGACGGGCCGCACCGTGAGCCGGACGCCCGCCGGGGGATCGCAGCTCGTCTCCGTGCACGTCTGCAGGCCGAGGAGGAGATCGAACGGGCCGACGACCGTCGCCGGATCGACGAGCACGTGCAGCACGACCGGACCGTCGACGCCACCGGCTGCGGACAGTTCCGGGGACTGGCTCGGCGTCACACTGGCGACGACGACCTCGCGGACCGTGGGAGGCGCGCCCGCCGCATCGAGCGCGACGATCGTGGGTCGGCCCTCGCCGACGCCGCTCGTGCCCTGGGACGATGGCGCGTACGCATGCCAGCCCTCCTCCGGCTCGATGGCGAGCACGATCGGCAGGACAGGCTTTCCGCCCGCCTCGCGCGGCGACCGCACGATCGCCGACACCGAGGCATGCGCCCGCTCGGGACGGTGGCGGACTCCCGCCTCCGCTCCACCCGCGGCCGCCGTCGCCTCGAAGGCGAACGTCTCGGGCGGGCTGCAGGCGTTGTCGCGACAGAGCTGCATCGTCACGCCGCCGCGCGCCGTGCCGCCGCCGGACGGGGCGCCGAGCGGGGCCCTCCAGGTGACCGTGCCGGCATGCTCCTCTACGACGAGCCCCTTCCATGCCGGGATGTCGTCGACGGTGTGCCGCACCGGCTGCGGATCGGCCACGAAGGCCGCAGTGACCTGCCGCGATGAATCGCTCGCGATCTCGATGCGGGTCGGCAGCGGGCCGCCCGACTTCTGTGTCAACGAGTAGAAGTGCCAGCCAGGCTCCGCGGTCGCCGTCACGGCGAGCACGTCGGGCATGCCCGCCACCCCGGGCTCGATCGAGGCCGTGACCGTGCCCGGCCCCGCGGCCCCTTCCCGAAGAAACTCGAGCGGATCACCGCCCCCGATCTGGGGCAGCGGGCGACCTGCAGCCGTTCCAGGGAGGACGGGCCGATCGGCCCCTCGAACACCAGCCGCCCACGCGCACCCGAGGCTGAGCACGACGAGTGCCGTCGTTGTCCGCCGCACCCAGGGCCCGCATGAACGTACGGGTCGTCGCCGAGACGGAATCCCCGCCGTGGCCGTTCGAGCCGACGCGTGGCCGGGAGCATCGACGATCCCGCATTCGAGCCTGTCGCAAGCCATGTCGTCCGCCCTGCCCGGGATCGGAGCGAACGCCGACCGACTCCGCGCCTCGTCGGGCTCCTCCTTGACGCACTCCCAGCCCTCGAGTGTACGAGGTCGTGTTTTCACCGGTCAAACCCGGCCTGCCGCCGAATCCACGGCCAGCCATGCGAGCGCCCCGGGGAGCGCCTCGACCAGACGCTCGAGCCTCGCGCGCACGCGAGGCGCGTCGGCGAACACGCGGCGCTCCTCGACGACCCATCGAAACCAGTTGTCCAGCGAGCAGATCACGCCGACCGCGTGCAGCCAGGGCACGAGCGCGCGCTCACCCGCACCGAGCGCGCGACGAGCGGAGTATGTGTCCACCGCATCGGCGAGCCACGCATCGAAAGTGACGCCGACATCGGGCGACCACCAGCTCCCGGCGAGTCGCGCGATGTCGGTCGCCGGTGAGTCGATGCCCGCACCGTGCAGATCGATCACGGCGGCGACCCGAGCGTGCCGCTCGCTGCCCGGCCCCCCCTCGAAAAGCACGTGGTCGAACCAGATGTCGCGGAGCACCGGCTGCAGGGGCAGGGGGGCCGGCCCCATCCCGGCGACCCGACGCACGATGCGGGTGCCGTCGAGCGCCGCGAACATCACGATCGCGCGCTCCCACGTCTCCATGACGTCTGCCACGAGCGGCGCCACGTCATCGGCACCGCGCGGCAGACAGCGATCGCGACGCAGCGACCAGGGCAGGCTCGCGAGCGTCCGCGCCTGCTCGATCCGGCGGACGACCGAGGGGGGAGGAGCGGATGGCACTGGCGGCCCACCGTCGCCCGCATCCGAACCCCACGCCTCGTGCAGGCGCGCGAGCACATCCATCGCGCGGGCGACCTCGACCGTCGAGGGTCGCTCGAGCGCTCGACCCGCCATGAACGGCACCAGTTCCCAGACGCCGCCTGCGGTATCGGTGACGAGCGTGGCCCCGGCCGGCGTGGAAAGCGGCGCCGCGAGTTCACGGACGCCGCGCGACCCCGCGCGGTGGATGAGCGTGTGCACCCAGGCGGCACGACCTGCCGCAGCCGCGTCGCCGGCGACCCGCTTGAGCACCACATCAAAGCCGCCGGCTCGACCCACCCGTACGACCGGCGCGCCGCAGAGGCCACCGCGGCCCAGCGACTCGAGCCGGGTCGGTCGCCCGCCCAGCCAGGTCGCCGCGATGGACCCGAGGTCCGTCGGCCCGGCGCCCGAAGGCGTCACCGCAGCGGGTGTGATCGTGCCTTCCAAGTGGGTATTCCCGCCTGAGCGGACGTTGGTCGGGCGTTCCGGGCGATGGTACGCTCGATGGGTGAGGGCGGATGCCGGCATGCGACGTCGCACCGGTCCTCGAGGATCGGCGATGACGCACCGGGAGATGATCATGACCGACATGGTGCTGGTTCGCGACGAGGCTCCCGACGTGGCGGGCCCTTCGTCAGGCCGCGGCCTGACGCGGGCGTTCGACGGGAGGCACGGCACGGCCCCGAGCCGGTCCCGGGCCGGGTCATGCGGACCGACGAGCCTGCTGCTCATGGTGGTCGCGTGGCTCGCCGGCGTCGCGACGGCGGACGAGCCGGCAAAGCCCGCAGCCCCGCAGGCACCGCCGAACGCCGCCGCGGAGTCGAAGCC
>JBJTBO010000571.1:0-7889 GCA_046091445.1 Planctomycetaceae bacterium
CGCCACGACGGAGCCTGTCGCCGGCAACGAGCCGACCGAGGTCGTCGCGCCCGACCGGCCTGCCACGAGCGGCGACATCGACATGGCCGAGCGTTTCTTCTCACGATCCGCATGGCGTTCGCCATCGGGCATGCCGCTCGCGGTGCTCGGAGGCATGTTCGTCGCCGGCGTCGGCGTCGCCGGCCTGATGCTCCGCCGTCGCGACCTCACGGGACGCTGACGGGTACACTCGGCGCCGTGACTCGCCACGACGACACACACGACGACGATCGCCCCGACGGGGCCGACGGCCTCGACGTGCCACCCACGGTGGTGGCCACCACCGAGATCCTCATCACCCGCCGGCTGGGGCGGGGCGGGCTGGGGGACGTCTACACCGCGAGCGACCGGGCGACGGGCCGCAGCCTCGCCGTCAAGTTTCTCAACGTCGCGGCGAGCGCGCAGGCCTCCTGCCGAGAGTCCTTCGCGATCGAGGCCCGTGTCACGAGCCAGCTCGAGCACCCGAACATTGTCCCGGTCTACGTCACGGGCGACGCGCCGGACGGCAGGCCCTATTACGCGATGCGGCTCATCCAGGGTCGGACGCTCGCGGCGGCCATCGCCGACCTCCACGACCGGCGTCGCGTGCGCGACCGCGCCGACGAGCGCACCTCCCGGTTGAGCGAGCTCCTGTCGCAGTTCGCCCTGGTCTGCAAGGCGATCGCCTACGCCCATGACCGCGGCGTGATCCATCGCGACATCAAGCCGGCCAACATCATGCTCGGCCGCTTCGGGGAGGTGGTCGTGCTCGACTGGGGCCTGGCCTCGCGCATCGATCGCGACGACCGTGCCCGGTCGAGCGGCGAGGAAAGCATCCTCATGCCGACCATGGGATTCGACGAGGCACCTGCCGCGCGTCGGCCGGTGTCGGGCACGCCCGCCTACATGAGTCCCGAACAGCATGACGGGGGCCGGCACGTCGGCACGGCCAGCGATGTCTACGGCCTCGGGGCGACGCTCTACCACATGCTGGCCGGCGAGCCCGCCTACGCCGGCGAGGTTGCCGCGATCCGGGAGAGCGTGCTCGCCGGCCGACTCATCCCGCCGACGCGGGTGAAGCGGGGCATCGCGCCGGCCCTCGAGGCCGTCTGCCTCAAGGCGATGGCCCATGATCCGGCCGAGCGTTACGACTCTCCGCTCGATCTCGCGCGGGACGTCGAGCACTATCTGACCGACCTGCCGGTCGCGGCCTATCGCGAGCCGCTGGCGCGGCGCGTGGCCCGCTGGACGAGGAGGCATCGCACGCTCGCCCAGGGCGGTTTTCTCGCGCTCATGACCCTGCTCGCGGTGACCGGCGCCGCGGCGGTGCTGCTCCGCCGCATGGCCGGGGACGAGTATCGCGCGCGGAAGACGGCGCTGACGATGGCGGCCCGGCTCGCCGCCGACACGGCCGCCCTCCAGATCGACTCGCGCTGGCGAATTCTGGAGCACGAGGCGAGTGACGCGCGGCTCGTGGCCGCGCTCGGGTCGCACGAGGCCGAGCGTGCGACGGCGGCCGGTGCGGGCTCGCCTCCGCCGCCCGTCGATCGAGCCCGGTGGGCGGCGATCCAGGTGGCCCTCGAGCGCATCGCCTCTGAGAACCGCGATGCGGTGGATGCCGAGAGCTGGGGGGTGTGCGACGTGGCGGGGCTCCAGGTCGCCCGCTCGCCACCGGGCGACACGATCGGGCAGTCCTTCTCCCATCGCGATTACTTCCACGGTGGCGACGGGGATCTGCCGGTCGGGACGAAGACGCAGCCGCTCGCGGAACCGCACCGCTCCACGGTCTACAAGAGCCAGACGACGGGTCGTCTCAAGGTGGCCTTCTCGGCACCGATTTGGAACGGCCCTGCCGACGAGCCGGGACGCAAGCGCCTCGGCGTCCTCGTGATGACGTTCGACGTAGGCCTGCTCTTCCGCTCGATCGACGCCATCGCCGGCTGGAACGCCTCGGACCTGCCGTTCGCCGTAGCCGTGATCGATCTGCGGGACGACCTCGTCGACGGCGTTCCCCGAGCCGGCCTCGTGCTCGAGAACCCGGACCTCGTCCGGGGCGAGATCGGGGAGCATGACGTCCAGGCGGTGCGGGCTCCCGCGGCGATCGTGTCCCGGCTGCGGAAGGCGGGACGACTCCGGCTCGACGGCGGGGCTCCGGTGGCAGCAGCGCCCATCACCTTCGACGAGGAGGTGCCGACGATCGTGGCCGCGGAGGCGATCGTGCTGACCACGCGTCCACGGCATCTGGCCGATGTCGGCTGGGCCGTGCTCGTGCAGGAGCGATGATGTCGGCTCCGGATCGTGGGACGAGAGGACGTGCGGGGCGCCCGATGGATCGATCGAGGAGAACGAAGATGATGCTGGCAACGCGTGATCGGACGAGGCGCTCTGGCGTGGGAGCGATCGCCTCGCGGCTCACCATGCTCGTGGGGACCGTGCTCGTCGGCCCGGTGGTCGTGGGCCGTGCGGCCGAGGGTGTTGCGGCATCACGAGGCGGCCTCGGAGCCGACGACTGGCCGGCCTGGCGGGGACCGACCCACGACGGTCATGCGGCGGCGGGGCAGGACGTGCCGCTGACCTGGTCGGCGACGGACAACCTGCGGTGGGTGGTCGACGTGCCGGGCCGCGGCAGCAGCTCGCCGACGGTCGTCGGAGACCACGTCTATCTCACGAGCTGCGACGAGGCGGTCGGCTCCCAGTCGGTGCACGCCTTCGACCGGTCCTCGGGCGGTGCCCTGTGGACGACGCTCGTCCACCCGAGCGGCGCGATGCGGAAGAACACGAAGTCGACCGGTGCCTCGTCCTCGGTGAGCACGGATGGCGAGCGGCTGTTCTGCGCGTTCCCCACGTCCGACGCCGTCGTGATCACGGCGCTCTCCACGGCCGGCGCGCGGCTCTGGGAGACTCGACTCTGCGACTACCTCATCCACCAGGGGTATGGCGCCACGCCGCTCGTCTACCGCGACACCGTGATCGTGATCGCCGATCACAAGGGGGGCGGTGCCGTCGCCGCGCTCGACCGCGCGACGGGGCGCGAGGTGTGGCGCCGGGCGCGGCCGCCCGTGCCCAACTACTCCTCACCGATCGTGCTGCACCTCTTCGGCCGCGACCAGCTCATCCTGATCGGCTGCGACACGGTGGAGAGCCTCGACCCGGCGACGGGACGCGTGCTCTGGGAGCGGGCCGGCGCCACCACGGAATGCGTCACGACACCGGTCACCGACGGCGAGCGTGTGTTCACGTCGGGCGGATATCCGCGCAACCACGTCTCGGCGGTGCGGGCCGACGGATCGGCGACGCTCGACTGGGAGAACGGCGAGCGCGAGTACGTGCCGTCGATGATCGTGCACGGGGGCCATCTCTACGGCGTGCTCGACGCGGGCATCGCCGTCTGCTGGAATGCGGCCACGGGCGTCGAGCAGTGGAAGCAGCGGCTCGGCGGGAACTTCAGCGCCTCGCCGGTCCTGCTCGACGGACGCATCTTCGCCACGAGCGAGACGGGGCAGACCCACGTCTTTCGCGCGAGCCCGGACGGCTTCGAGGGGCTCGCCGTCAACACGCTCGGCGACGAGGCCTTCGCGTCGCCCACGATCTGTGGCGGCCGGATCTACCTGCGCTATGCCACGCACGACGGTGACCGTCGCCAGGAGCACTTGGCCTGCATCGGCACGCGGTGATCACATCGAGCCCCCGCGAGCGAGCTGGAGCACGGGGCGAAGGCGCGGGGGGCAACGCGTCAGGCGAGCGCCTCGTGCACGACCTCGCCATGCACGTTCGTGAGCCGACGGCGGATGCCGTTGTGGTAGAAGGTGAGACGTTCGTGGTCGATGCCGAAAAGGTGCAGGATCGTGGCATGGAAGTCATGCCACGGGATGGGGCGCTCCACCGCCTTCCAGCCCAGCTCGTCGGTGGCGCCGACGGCGGTGCCGGGCGCGAGGCCCGCCCCGGCGAGCCAGCAGCTGAAGCCGTAGCGGTTGTGGTCGCGGCCCTCGCCGACGGTGTCGGCCGCCGACTGCGTGAACGGCTTGCGGCCGAACTCCGTCGTGAAGAGCACGAGCGTGTCGTCGAGCATGCCGCGCTGGCGGAGGTCGCGGAGGAGCGCCGCGACCGGGCGGTCGATCCGCGCCGCCTCGGCGGCATGGTTCTCGCGCACGTTCTCGTGGGCATCCCAGCTCGCCCGGGGACTGCCGGCGATCGGTCCGCCGGAAAAGAGCTGCACGAACCGCACGCCCCGCTCGAGGAGGCGGCGGCCGAGCAGGCAGCGCCGCCCCATGTCGGCGGTCCGCGGGTCGTGCAGGCCGTAGGCCTCCTCGGTGGCCGGCGACTCCGAGTCGAGGCGGGCGACGTCCGGGATCGACGCCTGCATCCGCGCGGCGAGCTCATAGCTTCGCACGCGATCCGAGAGCATGTCGTCGAGCGCGTCGGCGTCGGCGCGCCGCCGGTTCACGGCCTGCACGAAGTCGAGCGTCGCCCGGTCGGCCTCCGCGTCGATCGGTCGTGCGGGGAAGAGGTCGCTCACCGCCTGCCGCCCGCCACCGAGCACCACGCCCTGATGGCTCGAGGGCAGGAAGGCGCTGCTCCAGGTGGAGGCGCCCGTGTTGGGCGGCCCGCGCTCGTCGTTGAGCACGACGTAGGCCGGCAGTGACTCGTTCTCCACGCCCAGTCCGTAGGAGATCCAGCTTCCCATCGACGGAAACCCGCCGAACTCGAAGCCGCTGTTGGCGAGGAACAGCGCCGGCGTGTGATTGGCCGACTTCGACTCCATCGACCGCAGCACCGTGAGCTCGTCGGCGAGCTCCGCGATGCACGGAAAGAGGTCGGAGATGACCAGTCCACTCGCCCCGCGAGGGCGAAACGCCCAGTCGGCCTGCCGCAGCAGCCCCATCTTCCCGAAGAAGAGGTCGGGCTGTTCGGTCGTCTCGAGCTTCGTGCCGTGGAGGCGGGCCAGCGCCGGCTTGTGGTCGAACGAGTCGATGTGGCTGAGGCCGCCGATGAGGCAGATGTGGATCGCCCGCCGTGCCCGACGCGGCGTCGTCTCGACGGGCGGCCGTGGCGATGCCGCGCGTGCCTCCGCGTCGAGGAGCACCGCCACGGCCGTGGCGCCCAGACCGTGCAGCCCCCAGTCGAGCAGGTCTCGTCGCGTCGGGCGGAGGCCGCGATGGGTGGCGTCATGGATGGCAGGTTCCTCAGTGGTGCGTCGCCGCGTGGCTCAGTCGATGACGACGAATTCGGTGACGTTGAAGAGCCCGCGGCAGAGCGCCTCGAGGCCGTGGGCCGTGACGAGGCGTTCCGAGAGCCGCCGCTCGTCGGCGTCGGGCTCCCGGCCGATCGCCAGACGCCAGGCGCGGGCCACCTGCCGCGAGACGTCGCCCGTCTGCTCGGCCTCGATCCGCGCGGCGAAGGCATCGGCCATGCGCAAGACGAGGGCGTCGTTCATCAGCGCGAGCGATTGCAGGGGCGTGGTGGTGACCGTACGGCGTGGCGCGGTCGCCGACGGATCGGGGCAGTCGAACGTCTCGAGCAGGGCACTGCGGCTGCCACGAGGACTGAAGCGGTAGATCGTGCGCCGCGACGTGCCGGGAGCGTCGGTGTCGAGCGGCTCGTAGTAGGTGGTGCCGTTGTTGAGCGTGATCGACACGTCACGAAATCCGGGACCGCCGCGGGTGTCGTCGAGCGCGCCGGAGACCGCGAGCATCGCGTCCCGGAGCGACTCCGCCTCCAGCCGCCGTGCCGGACCATGCCAGAGCAGCCGATTGTCGGCGTCGAGTGCCGGGCCGCGGGGATCGGCGTCCGATGGCCGGCTCGCCTGCCGGTAGGTCTGCGACGTGACGATGAGGCGGTGCAGCCACGAGAGCCTCTGACCGTGCCGACGGAACTCGACGGCGAGCCAGTCGAGGAGGTCGGGATGGCTCGGCCTGCCGCCGTTGAAGCCGAAGTCGCTCGGTGTCTCCACCAGCCCGGCGCCGAAATGATGGTGCCACACGCGATTGACGACGACGCGGGCGAAGAGCGGATTGTCCTCGTGCGTGATCCAGTCGGCGAGTCGACGGCGGCGTTCCGCCTCGGACGCGTCGGGTGGCAGCCCGAAGTCGGCGGCCACCGAGGCGATGGCGGTGGTCGTGCCCGGTGGCACGATTTCGCCCGCGGCGTCGGGGTCACCCCGGCCGAGCACGCGGACCGTCTCGCCCGCCCCGGGTGTGAGCGTGTGGACCTGCACCGCCGCCAGGGTCGCCTGCTTCGCGCGCTTCCGGGACACGTCCTCGATCTCTCCCGCGAGCACCGTGCGCCGCATGCGTTCGGACTCGGTGAGCACCGCGGTCCGCTCCGCCTCCGAGACCGACTCCCCCGCGGCGGCCGCCGATGCGGCGATTTCCGCGGCCGACAGGGCGCGGGCGTTGAACGCGGCCCTGTGAATCTCGCCCGTGAGAAGGCGGGTGCCCCCGGCCGGGCGATGGCGGAGGCCGAAGACGATCTCCGCATCGCCGGGGGCGAAGCCCTGCAGCGGTGCGATGCGGGTCGGTCGGCCGTAGGGCCTGCCCTCGCGATAGCCCTCGATCGTGCCGTCCGCCCGGTAGACGATCGCCACGTGCACCGGTCGATGCTCGGCCTCGGCCTCATCCGACCCGTCGAACGAGCCGCTGCGTTGAAAGTTGTTGCTGCCGGCCATCCACCTCCCCGGCTCGCGCTCCCCGAAGACGAGCGCGTCGAAGATGACGCCGTCGCGCGTGCCGATCGCGATCGCGGCCCCGCCCCGCTGCGCGAGCGTGCCCAGACGCACCCACGCCTCGAGCGTCTTCTCCGCGACACCCGTCTGGACCGGGGGCGTGGAGACGAAGCTCGTGCCGTCGAGAACGAGGGCTCCGCGCTCGGTGCGGGCCGGGCCGACGGCCGTGCCGTGCAGCGAGCCGATCGAGTCGCGCAGGTCGCCCTCGAAGTCCCACCGCGCGAGCGGCCGGGGCGGTGCCGGCCCGGGCGCGCCCCGTTTCCGCGATGCCAGCACGCGGCGGTCGGCCGCCTCGTCGAGCGCCGCGAGGTCGGTCCGCAGGTTCTCCAGCCTTCGGTCGAGCTCCGCGAGCGTTGCCTGCTCGTCCGGGATCGAGACGGTGCGCGTGCCGAAGCCGAGCCCGGAGATCGACGACGCGAGCTGGTAGTACTCGCGCTGGGTCACCGGGTCGAACTTGTGGTCGTGGCACCGGGCGCAGTGGAACGTCAGGCCGAGGAACGTCTGACCGAGTGTCGCCAGCACCTCCTCGACCTCGTCCTCCCGCGCGAGCCGCCGCATGCGGGGATTGCCGCCGACGGTGGTGTTGTGGACCCCCGCCACCCAGAAGCCGGTCGCGGCGGCGCCATCCACGCCACCCACCAGCAGATCGCCGACGAGCTGCATCCTCACGAAGCGGTCGTAGGGCATGTCGGCGGCGATCGCGTCGATCACCCAGTCGCGGTAGTGCCAGGCGTGGTCCCTCGCGAAATTGCGCTCGAAGCCGTCGCTCTCGCCGAAGCGGACGACGTCGAGCCAGTGGCGGGCCCACCGCTCGCCGTGCGCGGGGGACGCGAGCAGGGCGTCCACGATCGCCCGATAGGCGTCGTCAGAGGGATCGGCGACGAAGGCGTCGATCTGCTCGGGAGTGGGAGGCAGTCCCACGAGGTCGAACGTGAGTCGCCGCAGCAGCGTCCGGGGATCGGCCTCGGGGGCCGGTCGCAGTCCGGCCTCGCGTTGCCGCGCCGCGACGAAGGCGTCGATGGGGGTGGCCGCCCACGCGGTCGCAGGGTCGCCCGCGGGTGCCGCCGGCGGCACGACGTGTCGCAGCGGCTGCAGCGACCACCAGTCGCGGCCGGCCCTGCTCGCCGTCGAGACGGAATAGAGGTCGAGC
>JBJTBO010000572.1:0-2827 GCA_046091445.1 Planctomycetaceae bacterium
GTCAATCAGGTCAGGGTCAGCCAGGTCAGGGTCAGCCCGGTCAGGGTCAACCCGGTCAGGGTCAACCCGGTCAGGGTCAACCCGGGCAGGGTCAACCCGGGCAGGGTCAACCCGGGCAGGGTCAACCCGGGCAGGGTCAACCCGGGCAGGGTCAACCGGGCCAGGGTCAACCGGGCCAGGGTCAATCAGGTCAGGGTCAGCCGGGTCCGGGTCAGCCAGGTCAGGGTGATCCCCCGTCACAGTCCGCGGACGGTGCCGTCGGCGGTGGCGGTGCGGTGGGTGGAGATCGAGCGGCAGGCAACTCGGCGGATGGCGGAGCGACCGGGCAACCGGACCGTCGAGAGATGGAGTGGACCGACGCCGACGTCTCGCACGCCCGGAATGCGGCCGACCTCGCGATCGAGCATCTGCGCGACAGTCTGGCTTCCGGCCGCACCGACGTGCTCGACTCACTCGGGTGGACCCCGGAGCAGGCCCGCGCGTTTCTGTCGCGGTGGGAGGAGATGCGTCGTCGAGCGGAAAGCCCCGATCCCCGACGGCGTGCGGACTTCGAGCAGGCGCTGCGCAGCCTCGGCCCGCGGGCCGACGGATCCCGTTCGTCGCGCGACGTGCCGGCGGACGTCAAGGGAGGACAGGCCGAGGGTCGTCGCAGCCGTCCGCCCGCCTCGTACCGCGAGCAGTTCGAGGCGTACCTCCGCGGCACGGCTGGCGAATGAGCGACGCCTACGACGGACCGAGGTATCTCGTCTCCTTCGGTCCGAAGCGGGTGCCGCACTGCTTCACCGACATTCTCATTCTCGGTGGCGGACTCGCAGGGCTGCGGGCGGCACTGGCGGTCGATCCCCGCCTCTCGGTGACCGTCGTCACGAAGGACGATCTCCGCAGTTCATCGAGCCAGTGGGCGCAGGGAGGCATCGCGGGAGTGGTCGATCCGGAAGATCGCTTCGACCATCACGTGGCCGATACGCTCGCGGCGGGGGGCGGACTTTGCCACGAGGGTGTCGTCGATGCCGTCGTTCGCGAGGCTCCGGGACGCATCGCGGAACTGATCGAGTGGGGCACGCGGTTCGATGCGGTCAACGGCTCCCTGGCGCTGGGCCGCGAGGGGGGGCACAGTCACCATCGGATCGTCCACGCGCTCGGCGATGCGACCGGTCGCGAGGTCATGCGGGCCGTGATCGAGCGGACGCGTCAGCTCGACAACCTCTCCGTCTGGCCCGACACGTTCACGATCGACCTCGTCACCGACGAGCGAGGCTGCCGCGGCGCCATCGTCTGGAACCCCGCGCATGGCAAGACGATCGTCTGGGCGCGCCGCACCATTCTCGCCACGGGCGGGGCGGGTCAGCTCTACCGGGAGTCGACGAATCCTCCCGGCGCGAGTGGCGATGGGATCGCCCTCGCCTGGCGTGCCGGCGCGGACCTGCGGGACATGGAGTTCATGCAGTTCCATCCGACGGTGCTCTACATCGCCGGCGGTGCGCGGAGCCTCATCACCGAGGCGGTGCGTGGCGCGGGGGCATGGCTCGTCGACCGAGACGGCCGCCGCTTCATGCCCGAGTTCGACGAGCGGGCGGAGCTCGCGCCGCGCGACGTCGTCTCCCGGGCGATCACCGTCGTGATGCACCGCACGCAGCACGCGAACGTCTACCTCGACCTCGCGCACCTTGACGCCGACATGGTCCGCGCCAGGTTTCCGGGCATGGCCGCGCTCTGCGCGCAGTTCGGCCTGGATCTCGCCCGCGACCGCATTCCCGTACGACCCGGGGCGCACTACATGATCGGCGGCGTGACCGTCGACGACACGGGGCGGACGACCGTCCCCGGGCTGTTCGCCGCCGGCGAGGTGACCTCCAGCGGCCTGCACGGGGCCAATCGTCTGGCGAGCAACAGCCTTCTCGAAGGACTCGTCTACGGGGCCCGCGCGGGGGCGGCGGCCGCGGCGGACGTCCTCGCGGAGGGGATCGCCGCCGACGAGTTCCTCGTGCCCTCGATCACCGCGGCCCGCGTGACGGCCGCCACGGACGCCGTCGCGCAGGACGGTCTCGATCTGGCCGACATCCGCAACTCGCTCCGCGCGCTCATGTGGCGGCACGTGGGAGTGGAACGCTCGAGGGCGTCGCTGGACGAGGCTCGGGAGGACGTCGAGGGCTGGTGCCGGTATGTTCTGCCGAGGCAGTTCGCCGACCCCCAGGGCTGGCAGCTCCAGAACATGCTCGAGGTGGCGCGGCTCATGATCCGGGCCGCGCTCGTGCGGGAGGAGACCCGCGGCGTCCATTTTCGGGCCGATCACCCGGCGGCACAGGACGCGTGGCGGGTGCACGTCGCGTGGCACCGGGGGCGTCCCGATCCGCTGCGCGAGCCCCTGCCGGATCGCGTTCCCGCCGGGGCCTGAGCCTCCCGGGGATTGCCGCCCGGCGGTTCCCCGGAAACAATGGGGCGGCGTGTGGCGGAGACATGCCGGCCAACCTTTCCGAAAAGGCGCGATGATCGAAACGGCACGAACGAACGACGGGGCGATGATCGAGGCCGACGGCCTCACGAAGTACTACGGCGAGTTCATCGCCATCAAGGACGTCTCGTTCCGCGTTCCGCGGGGCGAAATCGTGGCGTTCCTCGGCCCGAACGGCGCGGGCAAGAGCACCACGATGAAGATCCTCACGGGGTATCTGGCCCCCTCGGCCGGGAGTGCGCGGATCGCCGGGCACGACATGGCCACCGACCGCCTGCGGGGAGACGAGCGACTCGGCTACCTGCCGGAAAACGGACCTCTCTATCCGGAAATGACGCCGCGGAGCATGCTCGAGTGTTTCGCCTACGCCCGCGG
>JBJTBO010000573.1:0-9682 GCA_046091445.1 Planctomycetaceae bacterium
TTCTCTGCATCGACCGTCGCGGTGCGGCGCCCCCGTCGCCGGCCAAGGAAGGCAGGTGGGGTGAACGAGGCAAACCTCGCGGACGTCCCCTGGACGGCCCGCGGGCCGAGGCGGTCCCCCCGGCGGGCCGAGATGCAGCCCGGCTCGAAAGGTTCCGTGGGGCCCAGGTCGCCCGCTTCGGGTCGCCCGGTTCAGGATGGCCGGGCCCGGGTCCGTGCGTTCAGGGGCCGAAGAAGAGCGTCTCGCAACTGCGATCGAGACTGCCATCGAGCTGGGATCCGGAGAGCGACGCCCGCGCGGTTCCGCGGCCCGCCGCCGGCAGCGTATACGCGATCTCGAACGATCGCTGGCTCCCGGCCGGGACGTCCACCGCGTCGAGGTACACCCGTCCGCTGTCCACGCGGATGCGGGCATCGCCGACCAGACGCGCCCCCTGCGGCAGATCAACGACGACGTTGAGCGGTCCGGAGGGCGCGCTGCCATCATTGAACACGGTGCATACCAGCGTCGTGGCGTCGCCCAACAGCACCGGGTCGTCAAGATCGGCCAACGACAGCCGCAGGCCCGCCTCCACCGGTGACCGGCGGCGCGGCCGACTCCGCGTGGAACGGATCTGCACGCATTCCATGTCTCCGACCACGACACCACCGCCCTGCCCGCCGAGCTCGGCCCGGATGCACGACCGCGTCGGCGCCGAGTCGCTGTACGCATCGGCAGGCGCCACGGCCCGAAGGTTGATCTGCCGCTCCAGCCGGGCCCCGGGCTCGATCGCGGGCAGCTTCCACGACACCTTCGACTGGCCGAGTTCATAGCCATCCGACGCCTCGAGGGGCGTGAATCCCTCCTCCCATCCGAAGGTCAGCGACGTGGCAGCCGATGCGCCGTTGCCGGTGTTGCGAACCGTCGCGACGAAGGCCGCGACGCCATCCGACAGGACCTCGACCGGTCCCGTCAGATCGAGCGCGAGCGCGGGGCTCGCCGGTGGCGTGATCGGCGACGTGCTCGCCGCGGCTGTGGCCAGCGGCGCGGCGACGGTCGCGGGAGACGGCACCACGACCGCGGGAGGGGGAGCCATCTGGGTCGGCGCGGGGACGGACGTCGCCGGCGCGCTCGGTGGCTGGCTCGGCTGCTGGGCGATCGTCGGCACCGCCGGCGTGACCTGAACGCACTCGGTCGCTCCTCCGACGAACCGTTGCGATGGATCGAGAATCTCCACCCGGTGACACTGGCGTCCAGGCTCCGCCAGGATGAACTCCAGCGTCACCCGTCGTGCCGTGCCGACGGCCAGATCGACGGTGCCCTTCTGCTCGATCGGACTCTGCGATGCCTCGTGCTTGAAGCCCGCGTCGAAGTAATCGATGACACGGAGCTTTTCGAGGGCGCGTCCCGAACGATTCACGAGTTCGACGTCGAAGCTCACCTTCTCGCCCACGCGACCGACGAGCGGCCCGCGGATCGTCACGAGCACGTCATCCTCGGCCCGGATGACGCCCCCCCACGCCCCGGCCGCGACGAAGCCCACCGCCACGACGACGAACCAGCCCCCTCGCCGGGTGTCGCCCACGCGTCCCGGTGGCAAGCTCGCGGCGGTCTGGGGCATCCGGGTGGTCTCCTCGTCGGGCGGCGACGGTCGCGGAGCGACCCCGATCGCCACGGGGAAAGGGTACCACGGGACAGGACCGTGGGTGAACGCCGCTGCGCGGTGCGTTTTCGCCCACGGTGCCGCCCGGATACGCGAGCCGCGGCCGCCGGAGAGGGGTCGGACGAGCGTCAGTCGCTCGCTCGATGGCGCACGATCTCGCCCTCGACCATGTAGATGACGTCCTCCGCGACGTTCGTCGCCATGTCGGCGATCCGCTCGATGTGCTTCGACACCGAGTTCATGCGCAGCAGGCTTTCGACGTCGTCGGTGCCCTCCTGAAGCGTCTGCATCACGCGTCTGCGGATCTTCTGTCGGGCCGCATCGACCGCGTCGTCCTCCTCGCGGACCTGGCGCGCGAGGGCCGGGTCGGCATTGACCACCGCATCGAGCGACTGCTTGACCATCTCCTGCGTCTGCATCGCCATCGTGCGGATCTCGGGCGGCAGCGGGCAGGGTCGCCCCGCCGCCAACTGCGACACCCGCTTGGCGATGTTCTTCGCGAGATCCCCCATCCGCTCGAGGTCGTTGTTGGTCTTCAGGACGGCGACGACGAAACGGAGGTCGGCGGCGACGGGCTGGTAGAGCGCGAGGATCTTGAGGCATTCCTCCTCCACCTCGACCTCCATGCGATCGATCTCCTCGTCACTGGCCATGACGCGCTGGGCCAGACTCGCGTCGCGGTTGATGAGCGCGGTGATCGATTTCGAGATCGCCTCCTCGACGAGGGTTCCCACGTGGAGAATCCGCTCCTTGAGCTGGTCGATCTGCCGTTCGATGTGCCTGGTCATTCCCAGTCCCCGTCGCGGCTCACCCGAAGCGTCCCGTCACGTACGCCTCGGTCTCCCGCAGGATCGGCTTCGTGAAGATCTCGGTGGTCGGACCGTACTCGATGAGCCGCCCCAGATACATGAACGCGGTGTAGTCACTCGTGCGGCTCGCCTGCTGCATGTTGTGCGTCACGATGAGCACCGAATAGCGGCCGCGCAGCTCCTGGATGAGATCCTCGACCTTGCCGGTGGCGATCGGGTCGAGTGCGCTGCAGGGCTCGTCGAGGAGCAGGACCTCCGGCTCCGCCGCGATGGCGCGGGCGATGCAGAGTCGCTGCTGCTGGCCGCCTGAGAGCCCGAGGGCGCTCTCGTGAAGCCGATCCTTGACCTCGTCCCACAGCGCCGCACCCCGCAGGCTCGCCTCGCACACCTCGTCGAGGATGCCGCGGGCGCTCTCGCCGTCGATTCTCAGGGAATAGACGACATTCTCGTAGATGCTCATCGGGAACGGATTGGGCTTCTGGAAGACCATCCCCATCCTCTTGCGCAGCGCGATCACGTCCATGCGTGGATCGTAGATCGAGTCGCCGGACAACCGCATGTCGCCGGTGATGCGGACGCTCTGGACGAGGTCGTTGAGCCGGTTGACGCTGCGGAGCAGCGTCGACTTGCCGCAGCCGCTCGGACCCACGAGCGCGGTCACCTTCCCGTGCGGCACCGGCATCGTGATCCGATGGAGCGCCTGCTTCGCGCCATACCAGAGGTTGAACCGGTCGATCTCGAGAACCGGAACTTCGCGACGGACCCCGTCGTGCACCTCCGACTCGAAGTCCATACCGGCCGCCACGCGGGCGAGCCGATCGAGTGACGCGTCGATCGCAGGATTCGCCGGATGACGCCCGGTCTCGACCGATGTCTGCAGGTCACATTCCCACACGAGGCCCTGGAGCCGCTGTTCGCCGCGCGAGGCGGGGCCGTAGAGCACGATCACGAGAGCACGATCACGAGAGCACGATCACGCCGTGCCAGCACCACCGACGTCGGGCACGCGTCCGACCCCATGCCCTGCGGAGTGTACCAGACGCGGGCACGCCCGCGCACGCGTGCGAGCCGCCACTCGCCGTCGGCGCCCGCCGTCTCAGAACGTCGAGAACGACTCGAACTCGTCGTACGGCCGATGCTCGAGGTTCACGAATCGCGTGTAGTCGTGCTGCCACAGCAACCGCACGTCGCCGACCGGGCCATTCCGCTGTTTCGCGATGATGATCTCGGCAGCGCCCTTGACGCGTTCCCGATCCTCGTCGGTGGTCTGGTAGTACTCCTCACGGTGCACGAACATCACGACATCGGCGTCCTGCTCGATCGCACCCGACTCACGCAGGTGGTGCAGCCGTGGCCGGTTGTCCCGCGACACCTCCGCCTGGCGGTTGAGCTGGGCGAGACAGACCACGGGAATTTCGAGTTCTCGTGACATCATTTTCAGACGCCGGGCGATCCGGGCCACCTGCTCCTGCCGCGGGTCGCGGGGATTGTCGGGCTCGATCAGCTGCAGGTAGTCGATCACCACGAGCGCCAGGCCCTGGCGACGCTTGAGCCGCCGCGCGACCGCCGCGATTTCCGTGAGCGTCCGGCCCGGAGTGTCGTCGATGTAGAGCGGCGCCGACCCGATCTCGTCCGATTTCTGCACGAGCCGTCGTCGATCCTCCTGCGAGATCGTGCCGTTTCGCAGGCGATGGCCGTTGACCTGCGCCGCCGAGCAGAGCAGCCGGTCGGCGAGTTCCATGCAGGCCATTTCCAGGCTCACGAAGAGCACCGGCAACTGCAGGTTGATCGCGACGTGCTCGGCGATGTTCATCGCGAAGGCCGTCTTCCCCATGCTCGGCCGGGCCGCGAGGATGATCAGCTCCGAGTTGTGCAGACCCCCACACAGCGAGTCGAGATCGGTGAATCCCGTCTCGACGCCGCCGATCGCATGCTCGTGCTGCATGCGGGCGTCCATCCGCATGAGCACCTCCTCAAGCACCGAGTGGATCGGTTTGGCGTCGGCATTGCTGCGACGCTCGAGGATCGAGAAAATACGCTCCTCGGCCCTCGACAGGAGCTGCCGCGGCTCGTCGCTCGAGTCGTACGCATCGCGGAGGATTTCCGTGCCGGCATCGATGAGGGATCGAAGCACGGCCTTGTCACGGACGATGGCCGCGTAATGCGAGGCATGGGCCGCATGAGGCACCGCCTGCACGACATCGGCGAGGGCCCGCGCCCCGCCGACCCGCTCGAGATCACCCTTGCCACGCAGTTTCTCGAGGACGATCGTCACGTCGACCCGCTTGCCCCCCTCGTGCAACTCCAGGAGATTGCGGTAGAGGAGCTGATTCGCCTCGTCCGAGAAATCCTCCGGTCGCACGAGGAGCGACACGTCGTCGCAGACGTCCGGCTTGAGCAGGATGCTGCCGAGCACCGCCCGCTCGGCGTCGACGTTCGCCGGGCGATCGCGATCCTCGAGCGACGCGGACGGACCACTGCGCCGCCCGTCGCGCCGGAGCCCCCCCTCGTCGCGCGACGCACGCCCACCGGATGCGCCCAACTTCCACCGGCCTCCCTGCCGCCGAACGACGACTCCTCTGCCACCACGGGGTGGCTCGACGCCGGATGATCGCCGGCCCGTCGCCGGTCACCGCGATGCGCCGCGATAGGTCACTTCCCCGCGTCACCACCGCTGGTCGGCACCACCCACACCTTCAGATCTCCCTCCACCTCCGCGGCCAGTCGGACCTGCACGGTGTAGAGCCCGACCTCCTTCAGCGGCCCCTGGAGGATGATCTGCTCGGGCGTGACGGTCAGGTCCTGCTGCTTGAGCGAGCGGGCGATGTCGACGGGCCCGACAGAGCCGTAGAGATGCCCTTCGTCATTGGCATTCGCCTCGATTGTGACGCTCGTGCGCACCAGCTCGGCCAGCAGGCTTCGCAATCCGGCCAGCCGCTCCCGCGCGATCTCTGCGAGCTTCGCGCGATGTTTCTCCACCATCCGCTTGTGGTGCTCGGTGGCGACCGTCGCCAGTCCCTGCGGCAGCAGGAAATTCACCGCGTATCCGCGACGAACCTCGACGACGTCCCCCTGCTTGCCGAGGTGCTCGACGTCATGGATGAGCAGCAGCTCGATCCCGCCCCGTTTTCCGTACGGCAGGCGCCGTCCCCCTGCGTCAATGACCGGCATTTCCTTCGTGGGCATGCATCTGCCTCCTAATTTCCCGCGATCCCGTCTCAAAATGGAATGTCGTCGTCCGCGACGGGCCCGCCGCTCGGCACGTCATCGTATCCGGATGACTGATCGAACTCATCTCCCCCCGCCTGCGCGGCTCCGCGTCCGGCCGAGACCCGTGATTTCGGCCCTCGCCCGGCGTCACCGGACCGCGACCCGAGGAGCTGCATGCGGTCGCAGACGACGCGAAGCTTCGAGTTTTTCTTGCCGTCCTTCTCCCAGGTGTCGAGCTTCAGCCGGCCCTCGATCAGCAGCGGCGACCCCTTCGTGACGTACTCGCCCGCGATCTCGGCCGTCCGGCCCCAGAGCGTGACGTCGACGAACGTCGTCTCCTCCACCCACTCACCAGATGCCGTCTTCCGACGGTCGTTGACCGCCAGACCGATTTCCGTCACCGCGCTGCCGCTGGCGATGTAACGCAGCTCGGGATCCCGCGTCACATTTCCCAGCAGGATGACTCGATTGTAGCTGGCCATGAAACCTCCTCCGCGTCTCGAAGCCTCGGGAATTGAACGTCCGTACACCTATCGATCATATGCCCTGCGGCAGAGGGCCGCAACCCCCGCCGGCCGCCCCGCATGACCTCGGCCTACGCTTCCGCACCCGCATCACGGCCACCCGCGCCCCGGCCGTCGGTCCTCATGTGCCGACCGGCGACGGGCGTCCGGCAGAGGTCGCACCGCTCCGCGGACCGGGCGCCGCATCCGTCCGGCGCTGGCCGGCATCGCCGGCGAGCGCGTGCTGGACGAGTGCGTCGGCGATCCGGTCGTCGACCCGCAGGATCAGGCTCCGCAGAATCTCCTCCGTGAGCAGGCACTGCCGCTCGAGGCCGACGAGATGCTCGCCCGGCATACGGAAGTAGGTCAGCCAGTAGACCCCCTTCTTGTGGCCTTTGATCGGGTACGCGAGCTTGCGCTCGTCCCAGAGCCGGGCGGCGAGCATCGTGCCGCTCGCCTGCTCGACGAGGGCGGCAATTTGCTGGGCGACCGCAGCCGGGTCTCGGGAATACTTGCCCTGATCGAGAATGAACATGCCCTCGTAGACCGCCATCGTGCTCGTACTCCTGCGATGTGATGCGTGTGGGTGGGGTGGACGGGAATCGCGACGTGTTTTTGGGAGGCCGGGCTCCCTGGACGCCCGGCCTCAGGTTGGTCAGTTGTACCGATTCATGGCGGACTGGATACCGACCGACACCCACTCCTCGGCGGCGGCGGCGGCCCGTTCGAGCACCGGCTCGAGGGCCTCTCGCTCATCCCTCGACAGCTTGCCGAGGACGTAATCCGCCGACTTCCAGCCGGGAGGAACGGGACCGATGCCGATTCGCAGCCGCGGAACGTCGGTCGTGCCGAGCCGGCGGAGCACGTCCGCGAGGCCGTTCTGCCCACCGGCGGACCCTCCGGGCCGCATCCGGATCGTCCCGCTTCGCAGGTTGAAGTCGTCACAGATCACCAGCACGTCCGAGGAGTCGATCTTGTAGAAGTCGCGGGCCGCGATGACGCACGAGCCGCTCAGGTTCATCCAGGTCAACGGCCACACCAACAGGACCGGGCAGCCCCGCAGCGAAACCTGCGCGACCTCTCCCTGAAACCGTGCTCGTCGCCCAGGTGATCCCGCCCGCCGCGCGAGCCTCTCCAGGACGTCGAAGCCGACGTTGTGCCTCGTGGAGTCGTACGCCGAGCCCGGATTTCCGAGTCCGACGAGCAGCTTCACGGCGACACGAACACCGCGGGGCGATGCCAACGAGCGACATGGGACGATTCCCGCGACAGCGACGAACCCGCGACGATCCCGTTGGCATGCCGCCGGGCTCCGCCGTTCATTCGTCCTTCTCCGCAGCCTCCGCTTCCTCGCCGGACTTCCGACCGATCACCTCGGGTTCGGCGGTGACGGCAGCCGGCTCATCACCCGCCGCGGCGCGGCGCCCTGGCAGTGCGCAGGTGACGACGGCATCCTCCGCGTCCGGGAGCGCCCGCACACCACGCGGCAGATCGAGGTCGCGCACCTTGATGGCGTGCCCCACTTCCAGAGCGCCGATCGACACGTGCACCCGATCCGGGATCGAATCGGCCGTGCACTCGAGTTCGATCTCGTGCAGCACGAGCGTCACGACGCCACCGCCCCGCTGGCCCGGGCATTCACCCTTCATGTCGACGGGCACCTTCACCCGCACCCGGTCGGTCTTGCTGACCCGCAGCAGGGCGAGGTGGATCGGCTCCGACCCCATCGCATCCCATTGCAGTTCGCGCACCACCGCGCTTTCCTTGACCGCTCCGCGGAGTTCCACGAGGCGGCTGCCGTGCCGGATCACCGCCTCCACCGCCTCCCTGGACGCTGCCAACTCGACGCACGCGCCGCCATGCCCATAGAGGATGGCGGGCACCATGCCCTCGCGACGCAGGCGACGGCAGTGGCGGCTCCCGGACTCCTTGCGGGCCACGACGTCGAGCGTATCCGTCATCATCGATCTCCACGCTGCAGGCCGCCGACGCCGTGCACGATGCCGGGCGCGTCTGGCGAATCAAGCATTGTGCCATGGGCCGGCTGGGCCGCAAGTCGCTCCTGCCGACCCGGGGCGACAAGGCCGGTCTCCCGCCAGGGTCATCGCGCCGGCGGGGCCACGAGACCCCTTGCCGCGAATCCACCCCGCGGCCAACGCCACGGGCCGATCATTGGAACATCATGCTCACCGACTCGTTGCGGTGAATCCGCTTGATCGCCTGCCCGAGCAGCCCGGCGACCGAGAGCACCGTGATGTTCTGCAGCATTTTGCCGGGCGTGAGCGGGATCGAGTCGGTGATGACGATCCCCTTGAACGGCGCGTTCTTGAGCCGCTCGATCGCGGGACCGACGAGCAGGCCGTGCGTCGCGGCGGCATAGATCGCCTTCGCCCCGTGCTGGTGGAGCACGTCCGCCGCGCCGCAGATCGAGCCGGCGGTGCTGATCATGTCGTCGAACATGAGCGCCGTCTTGCCGGTCACGCTCGCCCCGATGATGTTCGCGCTCTTCGTGGTGTCCGCCGAGAGACGCCGCTTGTCGATGATCGCGAGCGGTGCGCCGATCCGGTTGGCATGGCCGAGCGCGCGCTTGATGCCGCCTTCGTCCGCGCTCACCACCACCAGGTCGTCGGGGGGCAGATCGAGCGTCTGCACGTAATGGTTCAGCACGGGCGCCGCGTACAGGTGATCGACGGGCACGTCGAAGAATCCCTGGATCTGGGCGGCGTGGAGGTCCATCGCGAGCACGCGGTCGGCGCCCGCCCGCGTGATGAGGTTGGCCACGAGCTTCGCCGTGATCGGGACGCGGCCCGAGTCCTTGCGGTCCTGCCTCGCGTAGCCGAAGTACGGGATGACGGCCGTGATGCGGAAGGCGCTCGCCCGCTTGAAGCTGTCGATCATGACGAGCAGCTCCATCAGGTGCTCGTTCACCGGCGGGCAGGTCGACTGGACGATGAAGACGTCGCGACCACGGACGTCCTCGTCGATCTTGCAGGAGATCTCACCGTCGGGAAATCGCCCGAGCGAGATCTTCCCCAGCGGAAGATTCAGGTAGCGGCACATGTCCTGCGTGAGCGCAGGATTGGCCGGGCCACTGAAGATCTTCAGGTCGTTCATGCGCGCTGCCAGACGTGGCAGGCTGCCCGAAGCCGGCGGCCCGCTGCGTCCGAGGGAGGAGCACCCACTGTGACCTCATCCCCGCGCCGGTTCAAGGCGACCACCGCATCGAGCGGGGCCGAACGTTCCGGGGCACCGCCATCCATGGCCTGTGCCGCTCGGCGGCATCACCACGACCGCAGGTCGTGAGATGCCGGTTGGACGCTTCCCGCGTCCAACAAGGCCGCACTGACCCGGAGCACCACTCCCGATCTTCAGCACATACCCGCCGCCCGGCACGATGCCGGGCTGACGAGCCAAGGCCGCACTGGCCCGGAGCACCTCTCCCGATTTTCAGCACATACCCGCCGCCCGGCACGATGCCGGGCTGACGGGCCAAGGCCGCACTGGCCCGGAGGGCAGTG
>JBJTBO010000574.1:0-4681 GCA_046091445.1 Planctomycetaceae bacterium
TCGACCCGCACATGCCCCCCGCCGAGCTTGCGGGCGAGCGCCTGACGTGCCTGCTCGCCGAACGGCTGCCCGAACTCCGGTGCGTCGATGCCGACGAGGCGAATCTTCCAGGCCCGCCCCTCGGGATCGACGCAGGTGACGGTGTCGCCGTCATGGACCGTCTCCACCCGCCACAGCGGCCGACCGGCGTCGTCGAGCCGGGGGCACATCGGCACGACGAGCGTCACCACGGCCGACACGATCGCGGCGACGATCAGGTACGCCGCCCGCAGTCGTGGGGGCAGGCCCGGAGGAGGAGGTGGCAGCCGGAAGACGTTTCCCGCCGCCCGCGACCGCCCGCCGGAGTGGTCGCTTGCTCGGTGCATTTCCATGTCCGCGATGATCGTCCCTGTCCGAGGTCTGGGGCAACAGAGGGCCCCGAGCGGTGACGGCCTGAAACGGGGCATGGGGTCGCTCGCCCCCCCCTATGAGCCGGTCGTGTGAAGGCGGCGAACTCGCTCGCATGTCATCACCGCCAGGCCCGGTCATCGATCCGCGATCGACGCTTGACCGCCGTAACCTCAAAATCTAAAGTTACGGAGAGTAGGGGAGGGTTTGAGGCCGCACCGCATCCTACGGTTGTCGGCCAGCGCCCTGCCGCCGTGTCGATTCGTCTTTCGTTCATTCCTCATATCGCTGATTCACGGATCGGGATTCCTTCAAGGTTCCGGTCTTCTGTTTCTCTGCCGATCTTTCTTGTTGCATCCTTTTTCAAAACCCTTCGGGGTTGGAGGCTGATTCTCATGAACGTTATTCGCCCTCGGGCCGTCGACGCAGTCGGCGGTCGTTCCTCTCGGGAGCGTGGCTTCACGCTCGTCGAGCTTCTGGTGGTGATCGCGATCATCGCCGTCCTCATCGGTCTTCTTCTGCCGGCCGTGCAGGCCGCGCGTGAGGCGGCCCGACGCAGCAGCTGTCAGAACAACATGAAGCAGATCGGCCTCGGTCTGCAGGTCTATGCCGACGCCAACGCCCGTGGTGGCGACAACTTCCTGCCCACGATTGCAAGCAACGGCAATAACGATGGGTTCAGTTGGTTGACGATGTGTCTGCCTGGCATGGAAGAGACGAGCCTGATGCGGCTTCTCACGGGCACGGCTCGCGTCGAACTCGATGCCATCCCGGCCGCGGCGAGCACGGGTCTCGCCGCGACAGGCACGATGCCGATCCAGACGAAGCTCAACTTTGCAAACTGCCCAAGTTTCGGTGGCAACAAGCCGCCGCAGGTGCCCCTGAATTGGTTCGGCATCAGCAATTACCGGGCAAATGCTGGCGTATCCAACTCGGCAACAATGTCGGACACGCGAAGCGCCACCGCGATTGGCGGAGGTCTCTCGTTCGTGCGCGGTATCGGCATGGGCGAGTTGAGCGGCTTGGACGGAACCTCTCGCATCATTCTTGCCTCGGAAAGCCGACAGGAGGCGTTCTCGACGTCGGGTTCGGCCGCTGCACCTCGTGGTGCTCCAACGCGGTGGTCCTCCGGTGAACTCTGGCATCCTCACGCTGCCGCCTTCACGGCTGCTCCAGCCCCCGCATCGGTGGCCAGCGGCTGTGGAACGCTGACCTCGGGTACGTGGAATGGTACGAGCCTGATGGCACTGCTGTCGGGTACATTCAATGACATCTCGCCTCCGGGTGGCGTGAATGTTGGCCAGGCGTTCGTTGGTGTGGCAAAGCCCTTACCAAGCGGAACATCGGGTGGTCCGATGACGATCAACCTCAACTGGGGTCCGTCGAGCTACCACGCCGGCAAGGTCGTTGGAAACCTGTTTGGCGATGGCCACACCGAGTTTCTCGCGGCGGATATCTCGCCATCGATCTACATCTCGCTGAGCACCCGCGAGGGTAAGGAGCCGATCGGCGACTATTGATTCGCCACGCAGCGACCTCGGGTCGCTCGAGTGTGCGAGCACATCGGACGGGGCGGCCGGCACATGCTGGCCGCCCCGTTTCGTCTCATGCGACACGTCCGAGCCGGATACGATGTGGGAGCTTTGATCCCATCGGGTTCGGCCGGACCTGCCGGCTTCGCTCGACCCTGCCTGGCTCTTGCCAACGCCTTCTCGGGCACCCGTGTCGATTCTGTGCGCCGAACAACTCGTGAAGACGTTCGGCACCGGGGCGACCGGAGCGGCGAGCGTGGCCGCCGTCCGCGGCGTGGACCTCGCGGTGGGCGAGGGCGAGTTCGTGGCGATCATGGGTCCCTCGGGCTGCGGGAAAAGCACGCTCCTCCACCTGCTTGGCGGCATCACGCGACCCTCGGAGGGCCGCGTCCTGCTCGAGGGGGTCGATCTGGCCGCCCTCGACGACGACGGGCTCGCGACGGTGCGCAGGCGACGGATCGGGTTCATCTTCCAGCGGTACAACCTGCTCCCGGAACTCTCGCTCGTCGAGAACGTCGCCCTGCCGCTCGTGCTCGACGGCGCGCCGGAGGCCGCAGCCTCGACCACGGCCGCGGCGGCGCTCGAGGCGGTGGGCATGGCCGATCGACGAGGGCATCGGCCCGACGAGCTCTCGGGCGGTGCGCAGCAGCGCGGCGCGATCGCCCGGGCGCTCGTCGCCGCCCCCGCGATCGTGCTCGCAGATGAGCCGACCGGTGCGCTCGACTCGGCCAACTCGGCTCGCGTGCTCGACCTCCTCGGCCGGCTCGTCGTCGAGCGACGGCAGACGCTCCTCATGGTGACACATGATCCCGCGATCGCCGCCGCGGCCGGCCGGCTCATCCGCATGCGCGACGGCGTGATCGCCTCCGACAGCGGTGCCGCATCGCCCGCCGACGGGCCGCGGCCATGAGGCTGCGGCACCTGCTCCTGAGGCAATGGTGGGCCCGGCCGGGTCGCGCCTTCGTCACCGCCGCGAGCGTGGCGATCGCCGTCGGCGCCGTCGTGGCGACGTGGGTGGCGGCCGAGGCGAGTCGCGCCGGCTACCGCCGCATCACCGAGTCGATCGACGGCCTGCCCTGCATCGACGTCGTCGCCCGCGGTGGCGGACGCTTTCCGGCCGCATCGATGCCGCGCCTGGGCGACCTGCCGGGCGTGCGCGCCGCAGTACCGCTCTTCTACCGCCCGACGCTCGTGCGCAGCGGTGAGCAACGGGTGCGCGAGATCGCCGTCGGCGTCGATGCCGAGGCACTCGTGGCCGCCGGCCTCCTCGAACTCTCGGCGGGAGAGCCCTGCGTGGGTCCGGACGAGACGATCCTCGATGCGGGCCTCGCCGCGAGCCTCGGCAAGGGCGTCGGCGACGAGGTGCTCTTCTTCGCCCGCCGCCGCATCCGTCGCCTCACGATCACGGGCCTCGCGGAGTCCCGTGCCCTGCGCTGGTTCGGTGAGGGAGGCGGTGTGGTCATCGACATCGAGCCGCTCACGAGCATGTCGCTGGCCACGGGATTCGTCGATCGCGTGCGCGTGGTCCTCGCGCGCGACGCGATCCGCTCGGAGATGCGCGGTCGGATCGCCGCCGTGCTCCCGCCGGAACTCGACGCCGAGATTCCCACGAGCGGCTCGAGCATGGCCGAGGACCTGATGCACTCCTCGTTCCTCGGTCTGGACTTCGTGACGGGGCTGACGGTGGCGATGGCCTGGTTCATCGTCGGCAACGCGATGCTCATGAACGTGACCGAACGACGCCGGGGGCTCTCCCTGCTGCGGCTGCTGGGGGCGACCGGGCGGCAGATTCGCCGCTTCGTGGCGGGCGAGGCGGCGATCCTCGGAGGCATCGGGGCGATCGCAGGCACCACCCTCGGGCTGCTCGCGGCACGACCGATCGCCCGCAACATCGGCCGCGCCCTGCAGGCGCCGGACACCGAGCTCGTCGTGGCCCCGTGGATCGTGCCGGTGGCCGTGCTGCTCGGCACGGGCGTGGCGGTCGCGGCCGCGGCCTGGCCGGCCCGACGCGCCGCGGAGATCGATCCGCTCGAGGGGCTCGGGCAGGCGCCGCCCCCGCCGGAACGCGGCGTGTCGTGGCGGTATCTGGCCATCGTGCTCGGCCTCGCGCTCCTCGCCGGCGGCGTGCTCCTGCTCATGCTCGCCGAGGTGCTGCCGGCGCAGGCGGCCGTACCAGGCGGCATCGCGCTCACGCTCGCGTTCGTGGCGGTCACGCCGCTCGCGCTGCCGCTCCTCGTGCGCGGCCTCGGCTGGCTCGTGCCGCGGGCGTGGCGGATCGAGGGCGCGCTCGCCGAGGATCACATCCTGCGGCAGCCGGTGCGCACCGCGCTCACGACGGGGGTGCTCGTGCTCGCGGTGAGCAACGGTGTGGGGCTCGGCCACGCGATTCGTGACAACGTCGACGACCTGCTCGGATGGTACGCCCGCATGATGCAGGCCGACTGGCTGCTCACGAGAGCCGGAGCCCTCGGCATCGCGCCCGACCGCGAGGGGGCCGATCCGCGCGCGGCCGAGGCGGCGGTGCGGGCGCTCGCCGGCGTGCAGCGCGTCGAAGGGATCGGCGTGGCGGCGGGCAAGATGGCCGGATTGCCGTGCGTGATCGTCGCCCGGGACCTCGATCCCGCGGCACCGCTGCCGCTCGTTCCTGCAGAGGGCACCGCGGCGGACCTGCGGGCGGCGCTCGACCGTGGCGAGGCGGCGGCGGGCACGATGCTCGCCCGGCGCACCGGCATCCAGCCGGGGGACGAGGTCGTCGTGGAGGC
>JBJTBO010000575.1:0-6076 GCA_046091445.1 Planctomycetaceae bacterium
GGGCCACCCTCGTGCTCCCGACCATTCTTCTCGTTCCTCTCATCGCTCGGTCCTCCGGGCTGGAGCAAATGCACTCGAAAATGTTACCTCACCGCCCCGGTGCCCCGAGCGCGGCTGGGAAGCAGTTCGACCGGCACCACGGCTGCGACGCTGCCGTCGGCGCGGGCCACGATCAGATCGGCCCGCGTCGCGGCTTCGAGGGTCGTGGCCGGCACGGTGGCCGCGAGGCCGGCCTCGTTCCAGACGCTCACCGGGCACTCGAGGATCACGACGCCGACCTTGACCGCCACCCTGCCCTGCGAGCCTCCAAGGCCTGTGGCTGGCAGCTGGAAGCCCTCGCCGACCCGCAACTGCGGCAGCGGCTCCGTGCTGGCGGTGGTCGCCGCGTCGGCGGCGTGAGAATCCTCGACGATCGGGCCGACTGGCTGGACCGGCTCCGAGATCACGACGGTCTCCACGCCCGGGGCGGGCGTTGCCGAGACGACTTCGTGATGCACGATGATCGGGTCTGCCGGCACGGCCTGCACCAGCGGCCGCTCGATCACGCCCCCGCTATCCGGGCTGAATCCGCCGCGACGATCGGCCAGACCGTCGGCGAAGGCTGCTGCGGCCAACCCGATGGCGACCCAGTCCCAGGCGGTCGGCCCGGCGTCGGCAACGGGAGGCACGGGGTCTGCCCCTCCGCCGGCGCCGCCGCCGATCAATCCGGGGTCGATGCCGATCACGAGGTCTTCCCGCCAGTCGGGAATCCCGTCGCCGTCGGAATCGGCCAACTCGATGGGACCCCGCATTCGGTCGACGGCGTTCAGGGCGGCGGGGCCGGGGAACACTCCGCGGTCCCCGCGGCCGTCCTTGGGCACCATTCGTGGTGGGGCGTTCACGACCGGAGGCTTGAGGTTCACGACCGGAGGCTTGAGGTTCGTGACCGGGGGCTTGAGGTTCGTGACCGGAGGCTTGAAGCTCGAGACAGGGGGCTTGAAGCCGCCGGAGATCGGGCCGGTGCCCCTGCCGCCCAGGGACTGAGGGGGGACGAACCGGGGCTGGATGCGAGGCGTGGCCGGGCGGGCCCCGGGAACGAACTTCGGCGGCGTGAACGCCTTGGACTTGGGGTTGAAGGGCGCCGGCGGGGCGGCGTGAACGGGGGTCAACAGGGTGACCACGAGGGTCAGCGTCAGAATCAAACGAGTGGGTTGCATGGCTGGGCTCCTTGGGGGCGGGAGCCGGCTCACCGCGAGCCGGCATCGATCCCGCCACTCTCTCGAGCGCACAAGCGCCGCAGATGTTACAGCCGCCGGCTGCGGGCTGAGCGTTTGCCTGAGGACATGGCATTCGCCGGGCGAACACGGCGACGCATCGCGCCGAGATTCACCTGGAGGTAGCCCCCAGCCGCTCGATCACGTCGCAGGCCTGGCTGGTCGCGTCGACGCCCACAAATCGCGACGCCGTGTCCCGGCACGCCGCTGCAATGGCGGGGGACTCGATGAGGGTGGACAGCAGCCCAGCGGCGCGGGTGCCGGTGGCGCGGCCGGCGCTGATCGATCTCGCGATGCCCAGAGCCTCCATTCGGGCGGCATTGTCGGGCTGGTCGTGCGAGAACGGCGTGACGAGCTGCGGCGTGGCGCTGGCCATCGCCTGGGCGCTCGTGCCGATGCCGCCGTGGTGCACGAACGCCGCACAGCGCGGCAGCAATCGACTGAAGGGGGCGTAATGGACGTGCATCACTTCCGCGGGGAGGTCGGTCGGAAGATGACCGCGATGCCTGGTGAGCAGGAGCCCGCGCCGGCCGAGTGTTTCACACGCCTCGACGCAGGCCTCGAAGAATGCCTTTCCATTCCACATTGCCGAGCCCGGAGTGCATGCGATCGGTCTCTCGCCTGACTGCAAGAATGCCTCCAGTTCCGGCGAGATGGGGGAGAGATCGGGCTCGTCGAACATGGGAAACCCGGTGAGCACGGTCTGGGCCGGCCAGTCGGCTTTCGGCTTCGCATACCACTCCGGAAACAATCCGATCACCCGATCGGGCGAATGCCAGTACGTCTCCAGAATCCGCCTGACCTTGGGCAGGCCGACCTTGGTCCGCACGTCGTTGATCGCCGGGGCGATGAACGAGTCCATGAACGTGTTGATCAGCCGCCACGTCATCCGCCGGCCCCACAGCGGCATCCAGTCGGGAAACAGGGTGAACCGCGACACTCTCGGCGGGGCGATCGACGACTGAAACGCCACCGGCTGGACATGGACACTGGCCAGTGGAAATCCGAACGTGTCTCGGGCGATTCGGGCCCCCAGGGCGAGGCTCGAGGCCAGCACGACGACCTCGTCGCGTCGGGCGAACTCGGCGGCGATGTCGAACTCCGGTTGGATGAGCTTCGCCATCGCCCGGAAGGCGGTCATGGGACCGCGGACGGGATGGAACAGCCCTGGATCGGTGACGAGCTCCCGGTACTCCGCGGCGGTGCCGAGCGGGAGGAACTCGAGCCGGGCATGCTCGACGAGCTCCTGAAAATACGCGTTGGTAGCGATTGCCACACGGTGGCCGCGCCGGCGCAGGCCAATGCCTATGCCGACGAACGGATGGACGTCGCCATGCGAGCCGAGGGCAAAGACGAGAACGTTCATGCACTTGGCTATCGTCTGATGATCGGTGGGGCTCGATTCTTCTGAACCGTTCGGTCACGCCCTCCCTCGGTGCCCTGCCGTTCTCCGCAGCCCGCGACCGTGCTGCCGGCGACCTCGGCGTCAGGAGTGGGTGATGAACAAAAGAAACTGCCGGGTTCCTCGCACGGCACGTCCCGGATCGCCTGGGCGAAGCTCATGGCGTTCCTTGAGGAACGCCGCGTCAGACGCTCTGCGGCTCTTCCAGGAAGACGCCCATCCGCCGGAACCGTTCGTACCGCTCGGCGACGAGGTCGTCGCGGGGCCGGTCCACCAGGTCCTTGAGCGTCCGCACGAGGAACATCTTCAGCCGGATCGCCATCTGCCGCGGGTGACGGTGGGCGCCGCCCGCCGGCTCGTCGATCACCGCATCGACGACGCCGAACTCCGCGAGGTCGCGCGAGCGGAATCGCAGCGCTCGCGCCGCCTCGGCCTTGAACTCGACGCTCTTCCACAGGATGCCGGCGCAGCCCTCGGGGCTGATGACGCTGTAGTAGGCGTGCTCGAGCATCGCCACGCGGTCGCCCACGCCGATGCCGAGCGCCCCGCCCGATCCACCCTCGCCGATCACGACGCACACGATCGGCACCGGGAGCGTCGCCATGAGGAACATGCTCTCGGCGATGACCTGGGCCTGACCACGTTCCTCGGCGCCGACGCCCGGATAGGCCCCCGGCGTGTCGATGAGGCAGATGACCGGCAGGCCGTACTTCGCCGCCAGACGCATCTTGCCCATCGCCTTGCGGTAGCCCTCCGGGTGCGCGCAGCCGAAGTGGCAGGCCTGCCGTTCGGCGAGTGTTTTGCCCTTCTCGTGTCCGATCACCATCACCTTGTGCTGATCGAGCTTGGCGAAGCCCGTGAGCATCGCCCGGTCGTCCCCGAACGACTTGTCGCCGTGAAGTTCGACGAACTCATCGAAGACCAGCCGCAGGTAGTCGCTCGTCTTGGGCCGGTCGGGATGCCGGGCCACCTCGACGGTCTGCCACGGGTCGAGGCTGTCGAAGATCTGCCGCTGCACCTCCACGAGCTCCCGCTTGAGCCGGCGGATGTCGTCGGGTTGCTGGGCGCCGAGCGGGGCCCGCTCGAGCGCCGCGATGCGGTCCTCGAGTTCGACGATCGGCTTCTCGAGGGGGAGGCGGTGCAGTCCCTGTGCCATCGGTGCTGCTCGTGACGGGGGCCGGACGGACGAAGCGGCCAGTTTCGCCCGGGCGCAGGATCGCCGTCAACGCGAAAGCGAGGGCATCTCCCGGTGTGGCACGTGGTCGAACAGGCGGATGCCCCGCAGTTCCGCGGCCACCGCCTGCATGGTGCGCGGCCGGTCTCCCGGCCGCTTCGCGAGCATCCTGCGGATCAGGTCCGAGGCCACCGACGTGGCATGCCGATTGGCCGCCTCCACCGCCGGAATCGCCGCGGCGACGTGGCGATTGAGGAGGTCGTTCGTGGTCGACGCGGTGAACGGAGGCCGGCCCGCGATCAGTTCGAAAAGCACGCAGCCGAGCGAGTAGATGTCGGATCTCGCGTCGAGCGGCCGGCCGCGGATCTGCTCGGGAGACATGTAGCTCGGCGTGCCCTTGGGCGGCGCGCCCCCGAACAGGCGGCCGAGGAATCCTCCCGCCCTGGCGGCGATGGCGAGATCGATGAGCTTCGCCCTGCCGTCGGGGGCGGCGAGCACGTTGTCGGGCTTCACGTCGCGGTGCACCCAGCCCCGCGCGTGCACGTGATCGAGCGCGAGCGCGAGCTGCAGTGCGATCGGCTGCGCGACCCACTCGAGGCCTTCCCTGCCGGCCGTCAGCAGCTTCTTCAGATTCGGGTGCGGGTAATACTCCATCACGACGTGCGGGAGCCCCTCATCGACCGCAAAGCGGTCGATGCGAATGACGGCCTCGTGATCGAGGGTGCGGCCCACGCGCCATTCGTGCTGCAGGAGCGCCCGCTCCCGCGGGTCATCGGCCCGCTGGGGTGCCACGACCTTGACAGCCACCGCACGCCCCTCGACCCCCTCGCGTCCCTCCCACACCTGGCAGGTGCGGCCGCTGCCGATCTGGCGCACGAGCCTCACCGACCCAAGCTGCTCGGGGAGACGTGCCATGGATCGGGGCTCAGGCGGGTGACGGCGAGCACGAGACCGTGCGGAGGCGCGGTTGGTCCGGCGGCGGGGCGGCTGCGGGCGGCGAGTGCGTCGGCGATCCAGGCGGCGGGACGCCGACCGGCGCCCACCATCACGTGTGACCCCGCGATTATCCGCACCATGTTGTGGTGGAAGCCGTGTCCCTCCACCTCGATCCAGATCTCGTCCGCGTCGCCGCCCGACGGGTCGGCCGATCGCCGGACCGCCAGTTCATGGATTGTGCGCACTTTCGACACCCTTGTGGAGGGGGTCTTCTCGAACGACGTGAAATCGGGCTCGCCCACGAGGTGCCGCGCGGCCTCGACCATGCGGTCGCACTCGAGACGGCCCCGCCACCGCCACACGAGGTGACGCGCGAGCACGGGGCGGGAGGGTGCGTCATGAATCCGGTAGCGATACCGCTTCGCCACGGCGGCCGCGATGGGATCGAAGCCCGGATCCACGTCGCGGGCCGAGACGACGGCGACATCGACGGGAAGCGTGGCCTCGAGGGCCCGGGCCCACGTGGCCGCATCGAGGCCGCTCGCGGTCGTGAAGGCCGTGACCTGGTCGAGCGCGTGCACGCCCGCGTCGGTGCGGCTCGTACCACGCGGCCGCACCTCCTCGCCCGAGACCGCCCGGATCGCGGCTGCGAGCGCGCCCTGCACCGTGCGCCGCCCCGGCTGGGTCTGCCAGCCGGAGAAGCCCGTGCCCTCGTACGCCAGCCGCAGGCACACGCCCCGCGTTCGTCCATGGTCCCGCGACGAGACGTCGGGCTCGTGCCGCCCGGACGACCCATCTCCCGGCGATGGGTCCGCGGCCTGCGCGGTCATCCCCGTGCGGCCCCGACCGTCGCGCCGCGATCGACCCGGGCCTTGGCGAGGTGCTCCGCGATCTGCACCGCGTTCGTCGCGGCGCCCTTCCGCAGGTTGTCGGAAACGCACCAGAACGCGAGGCTGTTGGGGGCGGACTCGTCCTCCCGAATGCGACCCACGAAGACCTCGTCGCGACCGCTGCACGCCCGGGGCGTCGGGTAGCGCTGCGCGGCGAGATCGTCGTCGACCACGATGCCGGGGGCTGCGGCGAGCAGCCGCCGCGCCGCCTCGGCCGACAGCGGCCGCTCCGTCTCCACGACGATCGACTCGCTGTGTCCGTGGGCGACCGGCACGCGGACGCACGTCGCGCACACGCCGATCGCGTCATCCCCGAGGATCTTCCGCGTTTCGAGCACCATCTTCTGCTCCTCGCTCGTCACACCGCCGGCTCGGGGCGAACCGATCTGCGGGATGAGATTCGCGGCGATCGGATGCGGAA
>JBJTBO010000576.1:0-2633 GCA_046091445.1 Planctomycetaceae bacterium
CCCGCTTGATGTCGTTGGCGACGAGCGCGATGGTCGCCGCGATGAAGAGCGTGATCGCCCCGACATACGCGATCACGAGCAGGACGTCGGGCGAGAGCACCGGAAAGAAGCGGCCGACGAGATAAACGCCGGCGGCGACCAACGACGCCGAGTGCACGAGCGCCGAGACGGGCGTGGGCCATTCCCTGGCATCGGGCAGCCACACCGACAGCGGAAACTGGGCGCTCTTGCCGACGCACCCGCAGAAGATGCCCACGCCGGCGACGAAGAGCAGCCAGCGACCGTACCCGGCCTCCCGCCAGCCGGGTGTCCGCGCGGCGATCTCCGCGGCCGCGACGTCGGCGGGCACGCCGGCGCGCCCCGCGATCGCCGCGACCTCGCGGGATGCGGCGAACGTCACCATGCCGTCGGGCACCTGCAGCGCGTGGCCATGCTCGGCCGGCCGCACGAGGCTGAAGAGCCCCGGCCGCGCCTGCCCGTCCCGCCCTGCGCCGGCCTGACCGGCGCTATCGGCGAAGTGGAGCGTGCCGAGGGCGCCCCAGAGCGCCATCAACCCGATCAGCATGCCGAAGTCGCCGATGCGGTTGACAATGAACGCCTTGTTCGCGGCCGTCGAGGCGCTCGGACGCTCGTAGTAGAAGCCGATCAGGAACCACGAGCAGATGCCGACGAGTTCCCAGAACACGAACACCATCGCGAGATTGCCGGCGATGACGAGCCCCAGCATCGAAAAGCAGAAGAGCGACAGTGCCTGAAAGAACCGCGGAAAGCGCCCCGGCCGGTGCAGGTGGCCACCGGCGGCGAGTCGCACCTCGTGGTCGGTCACCTCGTGCAGCTCGTCGTGCATGTATCCCGACGCGTAGACATGGATGCAGGTCGCGATGAAGGTCACGACGACGAACATGAGCACGGTGAGCGTGTCGATGTACCAGCCGATGGAGAGCCGCAGGCGACCGCCCTCGTACAGCGTGTACCAGTCGCCCGCGTAGGCCGGCGGGGCGGCGTGTGCGTGCCCGTGCCCATCACCATGACCGTCGGCATGCGCCGCATGGGCCGGGTCGGCATGCCCCGGGTCGACCGCCGCCGTGTCCGCCCGGGCAGACACGGTGCGGATCGCGACCCCGGCCGCACCGGGTCCATCCATCGGATCGGCCTCGACCGCGGTGTGCGCCCCACCGTGGCCATGGTCGATGGCGACCGGCGGATGGTGGCCGAGCCACAGGGCGAACGCGGTCAGCGACAGCACGAGCGAGGTGCCGATCGCGGCGGTCGCGACCCATGCCGCATTGCGGCCGTGCGGCCCCATCCGCGGTCCGAAAAACAGGATGGCCACGTACGAGCCGAGGGGCACGACCCAGGCCAGCCCGAGCAGCATCGGCAACGTCGATTCCAAGCCCATGCCCGAGATCCCCGGTTCAGCCCTTCAGGTCGTCGGCGCGGTCGACGTCGACGGTGGCGTGGTTGTTGTAGAAGTTGAGCGTGATCGCGAGGGCGACGGCCGCCTCGGCCGCCGCGAGGACGATCACGAACACGGCGATCGCCTGCCCGTCGAGACCGATCGAGCGGGCGCCGTCGGCCTGCAGCCACGGCGAGGCGAACGCCACGAAGTTGACGTTGGCGCCGTTGAGCACCAGCTCGATCCCCATGAGCACGCCGAGCGCGTTGCGCTTGGTCGCCATGCAGACGACGCCGCACACGAAGAGGATCGCGCCGACGACGAGGTAGTGGGACACGCCGGGCGGATGCCCCAGTGGCCCGAGCCCGAAGACGGGGCAAACCCACGCGAGGGGCGCGATCATCGCCGTCATGATCCCCCTCCGACGAGCACCGACCCCGACCGGGCCGGCACACCGGTCGGCGCCTCGCGCCCGATGGCCGCATGCTCGGCGACCGACACCGGCGGCTCTACCGAGGCGACCATTTCGACCGGTCGTGGCGTCTTCCGCCGCTTCGCGCGGGCCAGGTAGGCGGCCGCCACGAGCACGACGAGCAGGTGCACCGAGATGATCTCGAACGGGAGCAGGTATCCGCTGCGCCCCCCCGCCGGCGAACGGGCAGGCGGCTCGTCGACGCGCACGCCGACGAGCGCCATCCCCAGCGGCGGGGCCGAGGGCTCCGTCGGGCCCACGCTGCCGGGCCGCCGCCAAGGCTCGACCGACAGCGCCGCGACCAGCAGGAGCGTGACCAGGGCCCCGCCGAGCAGACCGGCGACGGCCTTCTCCCCCGCAGACGTCTTGATCGACACGAAGGGCGCCTGCGCCGTGAGCATGACGCCGAAGACGAGCAGAACGAGCGTCCCGCCGACGTAGATCATCAGCTGCATCGCACCGACAAATTCGGCGCCTGCGAGGAAGAAGAGCCCGGCCGTCGCGCCAAGCGACAGGACGAGGTAGAAGGCCATCCGCACCACGTTGTCTGCCAGCACGACGGCGAGCGCACAGCCGCAGGCGGCCGCTGCGAACAGCATGCAGAACACGGCGTGCCAGTCGAGCACGGCCAGCGGCGGCACGACCGCGTTGAGACAGCACGTCGACGCAACGGCGGCGCCGATCATGGTCGCACCTGTGCGGCAGGCACGAGCACGAGGTCGCCGGAGCCGGTCGTCACGGACGCGGCCGCCCGCCCCCCCGGTC
>JBJTBO010000577.1:0-3618 GCA_046091445.1 Planctomycetaceae bacterium
GTGCTGCGTCGGATCACGTCCGACGACCCGGACCTCGTGATGCCGCCGCCGGACGCCGGAGATCCGCTCGCGCCCGAGCAGATCGCGCTACTGCGGCGCTGGATCGCGGCCGGCGCCCGCTACGAGCCCCACTGGTCGTACGTGCCGCCGGTCCGGCCGGCCGTGCCCGCCGTGAAGGACGCCGCCTGGCCGAAGAACGACATCGATCGCTTCATCCTCGCGCGGCTCGAGGCCGAGGGGCTCGCGCCACAGCCGGAGGCGCCGCGGGCCGTGCTCGCCCGCCGCCTCGCGCTCGATCTGACCGGCCTGCCGCCCGATCCCGAGATGGTCGACGCCTTCGCGGCCGATGGCTCCGAGGACGCGATTGGAAGGTTCGTCGACCGTTTGCTCGCGCACGAGGGGCGCGGTGAGCACCTTGCCCGGCAGTGGCTCGACCTCGCCCGCTATGCCGACAGCGCCGGCTACGCCGATGACCGGCCGCGCACGATCTGGGGCTGGCGTGACTGGGTGATCGCCGCCTTCGACGCGAACATGCCCTTCGATCAGTTCACGATCCGCCAGATCGCCGGCGATCTCCTGCCCGAGGCCACGGCCGAGGACCGCATCGCCACCGCCTTCCACCGCAACACGCTCACCAACAGCGAGGGGGGCACGATCGACGAGGAATTCCGCACGGTGGCGGTCGTGGACCGCGTGAACACCACGCTCGCCACCTGGATGGGCACGACGATCGCCTGTTCCCAGTGTCACGACCACAAGTACGACCCGCTTTCGCAGCGGGACTTCTTCGGCCTCTACGCGATCTTCAACAACACCGCCGATGCCGACCGTCCGGGCGAGGAGCCGGTGCTCGAGTTTTTCACGCCGGCCCAGCGTGAGACGCGAGCCCGGCTCGAGGCGGATCTTGGGGCCGTCGAGAAGGTGCTCGCCACCGACACGCCCGCGCTCGCCGCCGCGCGCGAGGCGTGGGACCGGGCCTTGCCCCGGGACCTCGCAGGGCACGCGGTCGCTCCCACGGCGGCCACGGTCGCAGGCGCGCCGGCGGATGCGGCGCGGGTCGTCCCCGACGGTCGCGTGCTCTTCGTGGCCCCGGAGCAGCGGGCGGTCGCCACGATCGAGGCGCCACTCGCCGCGGGGCCGCTCGCCGGCCTGCGGCTCGAGTTTCCCGGCGACGAGAGCCTGCCCGCGAAGGGTTCGGGCCGCGGCCCGGATGGGTCGTTCGTGCTCTCGGGCGTGACCGCGCGGCTCGAGCCGGCCGGTGGCGGCGGCCCGACGGGTCGCTTCATCCGCGTCGAGCGGCCGGGCAAGGGCGTGTTTCTCTCGCTGGCGGAGGTCGAGGTCTTCGCCGCGGAGGGCGACGCGAACATCGCCCGCGGGCGCTCGGCGACGCAGTCCTCGACCGACTTCGGCGGCGATGCGGTCCGTGCCGTCGACGGCGAGACCAACGGCGACTACCACGCGAAGCAGTCGGTGACGCATACCGCGGCGGGCGACGATCCGTGGTGGGAGGTCGATCTCGGCGGGCCGACGGTGATCCGCCGGATCGTCATCTGGAACCGCACCGACGGCGGCACCGGCAGCCGCCTGGCCGGCGCCCGGGTCTCGATCCTCGATGCGGCTCGGGAGCCGGTCTGGACGGAGACGCTCACCGCGGCCCCCGCGCCGTCGGCGACGCTCGCTCCGGCGGGAGGTCGAGACGTGCCGTTCGCGGCGGCGGTGGCCGATCGCACGGCGCCAGGCTTCGACGCCGCGGCCGTGCTCCGCGCGTCCCCCGACCCCAAGGACGACAAGGCGGTGAAGGCCGAGGCCGAGGGTGGCTGGTCGCCAGGGGGCGCGGCCCCCGCCACGCTCACGCTCCTGCCCGCGGCGCCGATCGATGTGCCGGACGGCATGCGGCTGGTCGTCGCGCTGCGCCAGCGTTCGAAGCGCGACGGCCACACGGTGGGCGTCGTGCGGCTGGCGGCATCGCGCGACCCGCGGGCCGTGGCCCTCGCCGGCCTGCCTCCCGACGTGATCGCGATTCTCTCCACGCCGCCCGAGGCACGGGACGCGGCGCAGGCCTCGCGGCTGGCCGACCACCACCGGCGCGTCGTCGCCGCGGAGACGGCCGCGAGCCGCGCGGAGAAGCAGCGGATCGAGGCGGCGCTCGCCGCGATCAAGCCGGCGACGGTGCCGGTGATGCAGGAGCTCGAAGCGGACAAGCGGCGGGTGACGAAGCTCCAGCACCGCGGCAACTGGCAGGACCTCGGGCCGGAGGTCGCCGAGGCGATCCCCGCCACGTTCCCTCCGCCCAAGGTCGACGCGGCGGGCCGGCTCGACCGCCTCGCCCTCGCGCGGTGGCTCGTCGATCGGGACAACCCGCTCACCGCCCGCGTCGTGGTCAACCGCCTCTGGGAGCGGCTCTTCGGGATCGGGATCGTCGCCACGAGCGAGGAGTTCGGCAGCCAGGGAGAGCCACCGAGCCATGCCGAACTGCTCGACTGGCTGGCATGTGAGTTCGTCGAGAGTGGCTGGGACCTGCGAGCGCTCGAGCGGCTCATCGTGACGAGCGCCGCCTACCGCCAGAGCTCGAAGGCGCCCCCCGGGCTCGTCGCACGCGACCCCGACAACCGGCTCGTGGCCCGTGGTCCGCGGGTGCGGCTCGCGGCGGAGGTGATTCGGGACCAGTCGCTCGCGGCGGCCGGCCTGCTCTCCCCGAAGAAGGGCGGACCGAGCGTCAATCCGCCGCAGCCGAACGTCGGCCTGAATGCGGCCTTCGGGGGCGGCATCGACTGGAAGACGAGCGATGGGGAGGATCGCCATCGCCGTGCCATCTACACGATGTGGCGGCGAAGCAATCCATACCCGTCGATGGCGACCTTCGACGCGCCCAACCGCGAGGTCTGCACGGTGCGCCGGCCGCGCACAAACACCCCGCTCCAGGCGCTCGTGACGCTCAACGACCCGGTCTACGTCGAGGCGGCACAGGCGCTCGCCCGGCGGATGGTGCGGGAAGGGGGCTCGACCGAGGCGGGCCGCGCCGTGCGCGGCTTCCGGCTCGTGCTCGCGCGGGAGCCGTCGGCCGCCGAGCGCGAGCGGATCGTCCGGCTCCACGCCGATGCGTCGGCGGACTTCCGCACCGACGCGGAGCGGGCGAAGAAGATGGCCACCGAGCCGCTCGGTGCGGTCCCGACCGACCTCGCGGTCGACGAGGCCGACCTCGCCGCCTGGACCGTGGTGGCCAACGTGATCCTGAACCTCGACGAGGCGTTCATGTGCCCGTGAGCCGGCACCACCGGCAGCGGACCGTTCCGGAGGAAGTCTCGATGCATCGGCGTGTCGACGAAAAACTGCTCGCAACGCGTCGCCATCTGCTTGGCGGCATGGCCGGCGGCATCGGGGCGATCGCGATGGGCGACCTCCTCGGCGCCGCCACGGTGCCTGCCGTGTCGTCTCCCGGCGCGCCGCCCGACCCGCTCACGGCGCGGCTCCCGCCGAGGCCGGCACGGGCGAAGCGCATGGTGGTGATCCACCTCACCGGCTCGCCGCCGCACCTCGACCTCTACGACCACAAGCCCGAGCTCGTCAGGCATTCGGGGGAGGAGTGCCCGGCCGAGACGATCGCCGGCAAGAAGTTCG
>JBJTBO010000578.1:0-2493 GCA_046091445.1 Planctomycetaceae bacterium
GGCCCCACCGCCGCGCCGCGGCGTGCCGGTGGAACGGAGGTCGTCGTCCGGCGGCGCGATCGCCGGCGCATCGTCGAGCACGAGCTTCGGCTGCGGTGGCCCTGAATCGATCCGCCATCCCGTCCATGCGGGCACCACGAGACGCGGAGGGGCGGCGAGGCCTGCCAGTCGCTCCACGAGCCCGTCGGTGTGGGCGGCGGAAATCTCGATCGGACCGCGTCGTTCGAACGGCTCCACCCAGCCCGTGGCGGTCGTGGCCAGGTCGTCCCCGGTCGACTGCAGCCGCGCGATGCGATCGCGGAAGACGACGAGGCCCGACCCGAGGATGAGCAGGGCCTCGCGGAGCTCCACCCGCTGGCTGCCGCGCACGAGCATGCCCCGCAGCGTCGCCTTCGCAGGGCGGGGCGGGGGCGCGTCGGCATCGTCCCCGCGCGGTGGTCGCAGCGCGTCGTCGTCGGGCTCGAGGACGAAGGCGAACTCCCACGGCCGGCCCGCATCCCAGAAGAGCGGCACGACCGTCTCCGGTGATCGCCTCGGCTCGGGCTGCAGGAGCAGCCGCCCACTGGCGCAGAGCGTTTCGAGGTGCAGCGCCGCCGAGCGCGGCCGCAGCGCGATCCGGGCGACCTCGCGCCGCCCCAGCCGCCCCACCACGCTCTCGCCGGCCTGGTCGCCGGTGGCCAGCGGAGGCATGCCTGCTCCGGCCGGCAGGACGACCGCTCCGAGCAGCCGTTCGAGCAGGTCACGGTCATCGGGCTCGAGCGACTCGATCTCCACGTGACCCGGTCCGATGACCACCGGCCGCGGACGTCCGGTGGCGTTGCCCGCCACGTCGGTCGACATCCGGCAGGGCGTGATGACGGCCACCCGTGCGTCGGTCGACGCGCCGAGATCGAGCAGGAACCCGAGATCGCCACCCACGCGCCGCGGATCCGGAATCGTGACACCGGTCGATCGCAGGGCCGGCTCGACGAGCCGCCGCCGCTCCTCGAGTTCGGCGGCCCATGCCGGCTGGCGCGGGCCGCCGCGCCGCGGAGGGGTGAAGACGGGCGCGGCCGGCGGGACGGCTCGGCCCGCCACGTCATCGTCTGGTTCGCCTGCGAAGCCCCCGTCGTCGTCCGCCGCGCCGTCGGCCTGAAGCGCGATCCCCGGATCGATGCCGACGTCGTCGCCGACGATGTCGAGCGTGACCGGGGTCTGATCATGAATCCCGGAGAAGAGACCCCGACGATCCACCTCCAGGAGCGCGGCGGCGAGCACGGCGCACGGCCGCCCGCGGCGGCCTGCCTCGGTGGAACATTTCGTCTCGAGGGTCATGCCCCCGCGTCGATGCGCCGACAGCTCGAGCACGACCTCGTGCTCCGTGCCGTCCGTCGCCACCGTGGCCCGCACCTGTCCCACGCGGGTACAGGCGATCGTGGATGTCGAGAGCCCGCGCGCCGCCCTGATGTCCGCCGGCTCGAAGAGATGGAAGAGTCGCTTCTCGAGGGTCTTCATGCAGTCGTCCGGAGGGTCCGGCGCCCGGCGGCGCGCAACACGCCACTGTACCCCGTCGCACCCCCGCGTGGCGAACGCGCCGCTCATCCGGCCTTTACGGTCGCCACGACCTCGAGGACGTTCTCGACGGGGGTCTGGGGGAGGACGCCGTGCCCGAGGTTGAAGATGTGGCCCGGGCGGCCGGCGGCCAGGGCGAGAATCTCCCGGGTTCGACGCCGCACCGTGTCGCGATCCGCGAGGAGCACGGCCGGCTCGAGATTGCCCTGCACGGCGCGGTCGTGGCCGACGGTCTCCCACGCGCGGTCGAGATCGATTCGCCAGTCGATGCCGATGACCGAGCCCCCCGCCTCCGCGAGCAGGGGAAGCAGCGCCGGATTCCCGGTCGCGAAATGGATGACGGGCGCCCGGCGGGACGCCTCCGCGATCGCCGTGCGGGCGTGGGGCAGCACGTACCGTCGGTAGTCGTCCGGTCCCAGGCACCCGACCCAGCTGTCGAAGAGCTGCACGACCTGCGCGCCGGCATCGAGCTGGGCCACCAGGTATCGGCTCACCGCGCGCGCCAGCCGATCGAGCAGGTCGTGCCATGCCGACTCATGGCGATACATGAGCGTCTTCGTGTGGAGCCACGCGCGGCTCGTCCCGCCCTCGATGCAGTAGCCGGCGAGCGTGAAGGGCGCTCCCGCGAATCCGATGACCGGAATGCTGGCGTCGAGTCCCGCGCGGGTCGCGCGCACGACGTCCATCACGAAGCCGACACGGTCGACATCGTCCAGTTCCCGCACCCGGGCCACGTCGGCCGGCTCGCGCACGGGGTTGTGGATGACGGGCCCCTCGCCGGCGGTGAACTCCAGATCGAGCCCCATCGGTTCGAGCAGGGGCAGCAGGTCGCTGAAGATGATGGCGGCGTCCACGCCGAGCCGCTGCACGGTGGCGATCATCACCTCGGCCGAGAGACGGGGCGTCTTGCAGAGCTCGAGGAACCCGACCTTCTCGCGGACG
>JBJTBO010000579.1:0-2168 GCA_046091445.1 Planctomycetaceae bacterium
GGTCGAGCGGCGGCCGCCCGAGGGGCTGCCCGTCGTGGCCGTGTTGCATGATGCCTCGCGCAGCATGGATCCGGCCGACGTGCCCGCCGGCGGCGGCCTCGCGCGCCGTCGCGATGCGATCGCCGACGTGACGACGACCGCGTTCTGGCAGCCGCTCGCCGATCGATTCGAGGTCGTCGTGGAGCCGTTCTCGGCCCCGCCCGCATCGGGCACCGACCTGGCCGCGCCGCTGGCGGACGCGGCCCGCCGCTTTCGCCGGCTCCGCGCCCTGGTGCTCGCGTCCGACGGTGACTGGACGGCGGGTTCGCCGCCGGTCGAGGCGGCCGCCGGTCTCGTGGAGGCGGGTGTGCCGGTGCTCGCCGTGGCCGTGGGCAGCGACACGCGGCTGCCAGACGTCGCTCTGGCGAGCCTCGACTGCCCGACCGTCGGCGTCGTGGGCAAGCCGGTGCGGATCCCGTTCACGCTCACCTCGTCGCTGCCCGGGGAGCGGGTCGCGCGGGTGCGGCTGGCCGTCTCCACGGGTGAGTCGCTCCGGCGCGAGGTGCGGCTCCCCGCGATGGGTACCGTGACCGACTGGTTCTTCTGGACGCCGCCGGACGTGGGGGACGTGACGGTGACCGTGACGGTCGAGCCGCTCGACGGCGAACTGGTGCCCGACAACAACGAGCGGACCGCGCCCCTGACGGTGCGCAAGGAGACGCTGCGCGTCCTCGTCGTGGAGAGCGTGCCGCGGTGGGAGTATCGCTACCTGCGCAACGCCCTCGTGCGGTATCCGGGCGTGGAGGTGTCGTGCCTGCTCTTCCAGCCCGACCTGCCGCGCCGCGGGGGCGGCGGCAGCGACTACATCGACCGCTTCCCCGCCGGGCTCGACGAACTGTCGATCTACGACGTCGTCTTTCTCGGCGACGTGGGGATCGGCCCGGGGCAGCTCTCGCTCGAGGACTGTCGGCTGCTCGCCGGGCTCGTGGAGTACCAGGCCAGCGGGCTCGTCTTCATGCCCGGCTGGCGGGGCGAGCAGGCGACGCTCGCCGGCACGCCGCTCGAGGAGCTCTGCCCCGTCGTCCTCGACGACGCGCGACCCGGCGGCGTGGCGACCGCGGCGCCGCGACGGCTCACGCTCACGGAGACGGGCCGGACGAGCCTGCTCACGAAGCTCGCCGATTCCACCGCCGAAAACCTGGCCGTGTGGGAGAGCCTGCCCGGCGTGCAGTGGCACGGGCCGGTGCTGCGCGCGAAGGCCGGCAGCGAGGTGCTCGCCGTGCACGAGGACGAGGCGAACGAATACGGCCGCATCCCGCTGCTCGTCACCCGGAGCTACGGCAGCGGCAAGGTGCTCTACATGGCGACCGACGGCGCGTGGCGCTGGCGCAAGGGAGTGGAGGACCGCTATCACTACCGCTTTTGGGGCCAGGTGGTGCGCTGGATGGCCTATCGCCGGAACATGGCCCGCGGCGAACGGCTGAGTCTCTCCTTCACGCCCGAGCAGCCGCAGGCGGGACGCACGCTCTCCTTCGACGCGCGTGTCGCCGATGCGACCGGCGCGCCGGTCACCTCCGGCGAGGTCACGGCACGCATCACGGCGCCGTCGGGGGCCGTGGAGACGGTGCGGTTCGTCCCGCCGGCGGGCGAAGGGGAGTGGGGCGTGTTCGCGGGCACGTACCTGCCACGCGAGCCGGGTCGGCACGAGGCGGTGCTGGCCTGTCGGGAGACGGGCGATACGCTCGAGGCCTCGTTCTTCGTGCAGGGCAGCACGGCCGAGGGCATCGGCAGACCCGCGCGGCCCGAGGTGCTCGCCGAGGTCGCCCTTGCGACCGGAGGGCGCGTGGTGTCGCCGGAGACGATCGAGGGCCTCATCACGTCGCTCGAGGCGCTCCCCGATCCGCCGGAGGAGCTCAGGCGGCTCCGGCTCTGGTCGCATCCGCTTGCCGCCGCGCTCGTGGTGGGCCTGCTCGGCCTGTTCTGGGTCGGCCGCAAGTGGCAGGGGCTGTTGTAGGTTCACACACCCGTTCGCTGCGCCGCTGGTTCTGGCCGCTGGCTCCGGCCCCCCTGTGGCGCACGCCTTCTGGCGTGCGAACCCGGGAGGAAGGGCGAGCGAACCTTCATCCTAGGAGTCGGGGCCGATCTGGAGTGGCTCGTCGCTAGGCACGCCCGACCGCATTCGCACGCTG
>JBJTBO010000580.1:0-2478 GCA_046091445.1 Planctomycetaceae bacterium
CATGGCGCCGAGCCGGAGCGGCGACGTGTCGGCGCCGACCTCGGCTGCGACGAGCGAACGCTGCCGACCCTGGAGCTCCTCGAAGCGCGACAGCCGCGCGTCGATCGCCTGGGCCCGCATCCGCTCGCTCTCGGACTGCGCGCGGGACGCGACGAGCCGCAGCCGTTCGCGGAGCGGGCCGAGATTCCACGAATCGCTCGGTCCCGTGACCGCCAGCGACAGTGCGAGATCGATGTCGGTCAGTGCGTCGGCCGGCGCCGCCACGGCGCCCGCCGCGACCGCGGTCGGAGGGGCGGGCTCGCCGTCGAAGCTCGTGGTGCCCATCGGCAGCCAGCCGCCGAACAGCCGTTTCGCGACCGGCACCGGCGCGAGGACCTCGGGGGGCCCGGCCGCCGGCACGGGCTCGAGCGACGCGACCGTCTCGGCGAGCGCCGCCTGCGTCTCACGCAGCGCGGCCACGGTGCGTTCGGCGGCTGCGAGTCCGGCCGTTGCCTCACCGGCATCGACGACGACCGCGAGCGTGCGGGGCAGGTCGAGATCCTCGCCGCGGGCCCAGCGAAACTCTCCCGATGGCGGAGCGATCCGCACCCACTCGCCGGCATGCCGGCCGGTCGTGATCCGCTCCCGTGCCACGACGCGCACGCGTTCGCCGGCCTCGAGCGCCACCTGGGAGACGTGCCTGAGCGCATTGAGCTGCGAGCCGACCCGCGCGATGGCGCCATCGGTCGTGATGACGGCGATCCCCTCGTCGTCGGGCTCCGGACGATCGGCCACGTCGCTTGCGCGCACCCAGCTGAAGCTCCCCTCGACCGGTCGCACGGCGCAGTACCCGGACGGGTCGATCGCCCAGACCTCGACCGTCGCACCACCGGCGAGTCGCTCGGTCGGATAGAAATCGTCCCCCGGCCCCGCGCGGAGATACGTCTCGCCGCTCCGCACCGCGACCGTGACGGGCAGGACCGCGTCATCGGCACGGATCCGGCCGATACCAGCCGGGGCGACGAGCCATGCGGCCAGCACGAGCTGCGCCACGAGTCGGCGGAAGACGCAGCGCCCCCGCTGCCCGGTCGGCACGACGGGTGAAACCCCCGCGCAGCGCGACATGGATGGCACGCGTCTCATGAGAGTCGTGACGGGACACAGGACGACAACCGGCCGCGGACTGTCGCAACCTCGGCGGGGCGAGGCAAGGCCGTATCGCGCCCTTGCGGCATGGGCCGAACGCGGCGCAGCGGACCGCGGAACGGCGAGGCGCGGCCAAAAAAAGCGCGTAGACGGGGCTTGGGCATCCTCGTCTACGCGCTGGTAACGGGCCGCCGGCGGCGACCCGTCACGAGTCCTTGTAGAGCACCGACCGCCGCCCCTCAACCCTCGAATTTCGACCGCCTCGGCACCAGCCTTTCCCGGCCGCCGGAGAGCTCCGAAACCCCCTCTCGTCAGGGGTTTTTCGGAGGACCCGGGAAGCGTGGCAGGATGCGCGGAGGGTGCCAGCATGCCGGTGCCAGCACGCTCCCTGGCGGCGTCGCGACGCCCGCCTCGGAGCGTTGCGTCACCAGCGCTCCACGGGACGATCGAGCACCTCGCGCATCACGACGAGCGCCCGCAGCGTCGCCGGCTCGCGCAGCATCGAGACGAGGTCCACGGCGCGGTCCGCGACCACGGGGGGCTGCAGCGGTGCGTCCACCGGCGCGATGCGGTGCTTGAGATCGGTCGCGAACGCCTCGGTGACATGCTTCGACACATCCGTGCCACCCGCGGTCGACACGACGTGTCGCTGCCGCAGGTCACCCGCCGCGTCGTTCGACGTCGCTGTCTTCGCGGCCTGCGCCGTGCCGGTGGCCGCCGACGGGACGCGCTCCCCGGGCCGTGGCCCGCGCGCACCGGTCGTCGTGGTCGGCCGCGGCTTCGGCCTGGTCCGCCGCTCACCCCGCTCGCCGACGTCGTCGGGCGGCCTCGGCAGCCGGGCATTGGTCGCCCGGAGAAATGCCTCGCTCTGCCGCTCGAGCGTCTCGCGGGCGAGCGCGTCCCCCTGCCCTGCGGGCGCCGCCGCATCGTCGCCGAGCGGGCGCGGCGGCCGTGGCAGGCGCGGAGCCGGCTGCTGCGGCGGTCCGGCGACGCGGCGGAACACCGCCCACACCTGCGACATGAGCCAGAACAGCACGAAGAGGATCGGCAGCAGCCCCTCGAGCCAGTCGAGGCCCGCGGCGAGGAGCACCGGTGGCATGGCGACCTCCGGGGACGGCATCAGCGCACCGCCGTGGGCATCGTGCCGGTCGCGATCGTCCGACGCATGTCGGTGTCGGCCTGCAGGTTGCGGAGCTTGTAGTAGTCGTGGATCCCGAGGTGCCCGGACGCGAGCGCGTCGGCGAGCGCGCGGGGCACCTCGGCCTCCGCGGCGACCACGTTCGCCCGGCTCTCCTCGATGCCGGCGACCATCTCCTGCTCCCGCGCCACGGCCATCGCCCGGCGGCCCTCGGC
>JBJTBO010000581.1:0-2580 GCA_046091445.1 Planctomycetaceae bacterium
TGCCCGACGGCGTGAGCAGGCCGGCGGCGATCCCGCCCAGGAAGACCACGCCCCACGGGATCAGCACCGCCACCCAGCCGGCGGTGGGAGCACCGAGGGCCGCGACGAGCTGCGGCCGGAACTCCTCGACGGCCGCGACCGTGACGAGGTTCACGAGACCCAGCGGCAGCATCACCTTCCACGCGAGATTCATCAGCTGATCGAAGCGGAACCGCGGCCAGCTCCAGCGCACGAGCATGAAGAAGAGGATGACGCCGAGGATCTTGGCAGAGAGCACCCCGAAGCGCACCAGCGCCCCGATCCAGGTCACCTCCTGCGACGATCCGGTCACGCCCCAGAGGTGCCAGCCGCCCAAGAACATGATCACGATCAGGAAGGCCGCCGTGACCATGTGGAGGAACTCGGCGACGAGGAAGAGCAGGAGCTTGATGCCCGAGTATTCGGTGTGGTATCCGCCCACGAGCTCCTGCTCGGCCTCGGGGAGGTCGAACGGCAGACGGGCCGCCTCGGCGAAGCTGGCCACGAGGAAGACGATGAAGCCGAGCGGCTGGGCGAACGCGAACCACGTGCCCGTCTCGGCCTGGGCGTTGATGATCGCGTCGAGCTTGAGCGAGCCGGCCGCCAGCACGACGCCGAGGAGGCCGAGCCCCAGCGGGATCTCGTAGGCCACGAGCTGGGCACTGCTCCTGAGCCCGCCGAGGAAGCCGTACTTGTTGTTGCTGGCCCAGCCGCCGAGCAGCACGCCGTAGACGGCGATGCTCGAGAGCGCGAAGACCCAGAGGACGCCGACGTCGAGCGCGGGCGCCACGAGAAACGGCACCGGATCGGGCAGGCCCGGGATGCCCAGCGGCGGCAGGACGCTTCCGAACGGGATCGCGGCGAAGATCGCGAGCGAGGCGGCGAGGATTACGAGCGGCGCCGCGGTGTAGAGCACCTTGTCGACGTGCTTCGGCGTGAAGTCCTCCTTGAGGATGATCTTCAGGCCGTCGGCCAGCGGCTGCCCGAGGCCGAAGAGCCTGATCTTCGTGAGCGGGATGCCCACGCGATTGGGGCCCTTGCGATCCTGCACCCACGCCGCCATCCACCGCTCGACGAGCACGAGATACGCCGCCGCCGTCATCAGGCCGCCGACGAGCAGGCCGATCTTGACGAGCGCGGCGATCGTGGCGGGAGCCGGGAGCAACGCGTTCATGCCAGCTGCCTCACGCGGAGGTCGACGCCCGTGGCCGGCACGTCGCCGGCGAGCGCCGCGAAGGTGGCGGACGACTCCGCCAGCTGCCGGCGCACGGCCACCGGGTCGTAGAGGCCGCGTCGACCGAGCATGTTCCAGAAGAGCCGGCCCTCCGGCCAGACCCCGGCGGGCGGGCGAATCGCCTGGCGGAAGGTCTGTGCGTGGTGGGCGACGTTGATCCAGGTGCCTGCCCGCTCCGCGAAGCCGGCGGCCGGAAGCCGCCAGGTCGCGCGCGCCGACAGCGGCGACTCGAAGAGATCCTGCACCACGAGCGTCTGGAGTCCGGCGAACGTGGCCGCCGTGGCCTCGTCGATCCACGAGACCGCCGGATCCGCACGATGCTGGTCGGCCGCGTCGCCCGCGGGTGGCGGATAGGCGGCGGTGATCCAGGCGGCGGCGACGCTCCCCGACGCGACCTGCGCGAGCAGATCGTCCCAGCCGTGACCGCCGGCACCGTAGACCGCGAGCACCTCCTCGACGCCCCGGCGGTTGGGGCACTTCTCGGCGCGGATCGTGAAGCCGCCCGGGAACGTCAGGTCGTCCCTGACCACGGGGACGTGGCCGAGCGCGAGGTACGCCTGCGGGTCGATCGATCGCGCCACGGCGCAGAGCATCCACGCCTCTTCGACCGTGAGCATCGGCGAGACCGCCACGGCGAGAAGTCCGGCCCGCGCGAGGTCGGCCCGCAGCCCCGTCACGACGTCGGCCCATTCCACCGGCTGGAACGCGGCGGGCGCGTGGCCGTTGCCCGCGTGGCGATCCGTCTGGCCGACCGGAACCGAGCGCCGACCGGCGGCGAGGATGCGGGCGTCGTCGTGGAGGTGGTGCCAGCCGTAGCGGCCGTCGTCGCAGATCCACCACCGGTTGACGTGGGGATTCTCGCGGGGCTTGAGCCGGTAGACGGTGTCCTGATTGTGCTCGGTGTGGATCGAGCAGCCCGCGGAGCAGCCGCCGCACACGTTGGCCTCCCGCTTCAGGAACCAGACACGCTGCTGGTAGAGGAAGTCCTTGTCGCCGAGTGCGCCCACCGGACAGAGATCGACGACGTTGCCCGCGAGCTTGTTGTCGAGCGGGAAGCCGGGGAAGACGTCGATCTCCTCCTTCGCGCCTCGGCTCGTCACCATCAGTTCGCCCGTGCCGGAGACCTCGCGGGTGAATCGCACGCAGCGCGTGCACATGATGCAGCGGTCGACGAACAGCGTGACCGTCGGGCCCACGTCGCGCTTGCGGCTGGTGAAGGGATGGATGTCGGCCCGACGCTCGGCCTGGCCGTGCTCGAAGTGGTAGTCCTGGAGCAGGCACTCGCCCGCCTTGTCGCAGATCGGGCAGTCGATCGGATGGTCGATCAG
>JBJTBO010000582.1:0-19633 GCA_046091445.1 Planctomycetaceae bacterium
GTCCGGTCAAAAGCTGGACCGCGGGTTCGAATCCCGCCCTCTCCGCTCGGAACGGGCCGGGTATGGAAGCGGCTCGTCGCGGGAGTGAAGCCCTCCGGGCGTGATGGCCGTCACGTTCGCGGGGCCCGGGTGACGCGACGAGTCGTGCGTCGCCGTGGCAGGCTGGAACGTCGCCCGCCAGTCCGCTTTCGAGCCCCGCCCGGATGGGTGTCCGCGAGCCAGCATGATGGGGCACATCGTCGTCTGCGGGCTCGGGCGATTCGGGCGCACCATCGTCGAGGCGCTGCGATCGGCACGACGAGGCGTCACGGTCATCACGGACGCGCGCACGAATCAGGATCGGATCGATCGGGCCACTGCGGCGGGTGCGACGATCGTCGCGGGCGACTTTCGCTGTGCCGGCGCCCGTCACGCCGCCAATCTGCACGGCGCGGCGGGCGTGCTGCTGACCACGTCGAACAACGTCGACAATCTCGAGACGGCACTCGAGATTCGCGACGAGGTGCCGGTGGTGCCGGTCGTCATGCGGCACTCGGAGCCGCGACTGAATCGACGACTCGAGGCCGACTTCGGCATCCACGCCGCCATGTCGCCGGCGCTCATCGCCGCGGACGCGTTCGTGCAGGCCGCGCTCGAAGCCCCCTCCGCTCAGGTCGCCTCCGGTCGGCATGCCCGACGCATCGTCGTTCCGCGGCCGGTCGTGCGGCCGGAGTACGTGCTCATTCCGGCGGTCCTGCTCGCGATCTACGGGGTCGCGATCGTGGTGTTCCGGGCGTCGCTCGGCCTCGACTGGATCGATGCGGCCTACTTCGCCACGTCGATCGTCACCACGGTCGGCTTCGGCGACTTCAACCTGCAGCACGCCCCCGTCGCCGTGAAGCTCTTCGGCATCGCGCTCATGTTCGCCGGCATCGTGCTCATCGCCATCATCTCCTCGCTGCTGACGATCGTCATCGTGTCGGGGACGGCGGATCAGGTCCTGAACGCCGCGCGTGCCAGACGTCTGCGTGATCACGTGGTGGTGTGCGGGATCGGGCAGGTCGGCAGCGCGGTCGCGCGGGACCTGCGCTGGCGGGGGGTGCGTGTGGTGATCGTCGATCCGGCCGCCTTCGACGACGACCATCGCGAACTGCGGCTGCGCTGTCCCGTCATCGTCGGTGATGCGACGCGTCCGGCGGTGCTCGGCCGCGCGGGCATCGACCGCGCGCGGGCGCTCGTCGCGTGCACCGCGAACGACGCGCTGAATCTCGAGATCGGTCTCACCGCCCAGTCGATCCTCGAGGGGCACCGGGGGAGCCGCCCGCTGCGGCTCGTGCTCCGGTGCTTCGACGCCGACGTCGCGCGCCGCATCCACGCCGTCTCCGCGGATTACACGCTGCTCTCCGAGGCCCAGATCGCGGCACCCGTCTTCGTGCGCCGTGCGATCGAGGCGGCCGAGACCGCGTGACCCCGTGATGCCGCGCAGGGACGCTCGTGATCAGGCGAGGATCTCACGCACCACGCGGCCGTGGACGTCGGTGAGGCGGTAGTCGCGCCCGGAATACCGGAACGTGAGCCGCTCGTGGTCGAGGCCCAGCAGGTGGAGGATCGTGGCGTGCAGGTCGTGCACGTGCACCTTGTTCTCCACCGCGCGGAAGCCGAACTCGTCGGTCTCTCCCCAGGTCATGCCGCCCCGCACGCCGCCGCCGGCGAGCCACATGGTGAACCCGTGGTGGTTGTGGTCGCGGCCGTCTCCGTTCTCGGTGGTGGGCGTGCGGCCGAACTCACCCCCCCAGACCACGAGCGTGTCCTCGAGAAGGCCGCGGGCGTGGAGGTCGGCCAGGAGCGCCGCGGTGGGCTGGTCGATCGTGCGGCAGAGCGTGCCCACCTGCTCGTCGTGCTTGGAGTGCGTGTCCCACGGCTGGCCGTTGCCGTAGTACACCTGCACGAACCGCACGCCACGCTCGACGAGCCGGCGCGCGAGCAGGCAGCCGGTGGCGTAAGGCCCCTCGCCGTAGGCCGAGCGGGTGCCGGCCGTTTCCCCCGACAGGTCGAAGGCCTCGCGGGCGTCCGTCTGCATCCGGAAGGCCGTCTCGAGCGAGGCGATGCGGCCGTCGAGCGCGTCGTCGGGACCGCGGGCGTCGCGATGCGCGGCGTTCATCCGCTGGAGCAGATCGAGCATCCGGCGCTGCGCGTGCCGGGAGCCGGCCGCCGCGCCCAGGTAGGGAATCAGGCCGTCTCCATCGAGCTGCGAGTGGTTGACGTAGGTGCCCTGGTAGGCGGCGGGCAGGAAGGAGTTCGTCCAGAGTTCGGCGAACCGCACGGGCCGGCCGGGGCAGAGCACGACGTAGCCCGGGAGGTTGTCGTTGGCGGAGCCGAGGCCGTAGAGCATCCACGATCCCATGCTCGGGCGGGTCGGCAGGATCGTGCCGTTGTTCATCTGGAAGAGCGCCGGGCCGTGGTTCGGATTGTCGGCGTGCATCGACCGCAGGACGCAGATGCGATCGACGTGTTCCGCGAGGTGTGGCAGGAGGTCGCTCACCGGCACGCCGCTCTCGCCGCGCGGCGCGAACGACGCGGCCGAGGGCATGAGGCCGCCGGTTTTGCGTTCGGTCCGCAGATTCGCCCCCTCCGGACGCTGTCCGGCGTAGGTCGCCAGGGCCGGTTTCGGGTCGAAGAGGTCGGCCTGAAACGGGCCCCCGTTCATGAACAGGTGGATCACGCGGCGGGCGCGCGGGATGAAGTGGGGGCCGGGGGCCGCGACCCCGGGCCGCGCGGTCGACGCATCGGCGGCGAGCGCCTGCGCCGCCGCCAGCATGCCCAACCCACCACCGAGCGACTCGAGCAGAAGCCGCCGTGGCACGGCACGTGGTTCGCCGGTGCGTGCCTCGGGTGTGGTCGGGAACGACGTCATGGCGAACTCCTCAGTCCACGAACAGAAACTCGTTGCTTCCCAGGAGGGCGTGGGCATACGCGACCCACGGATCGGCTGCGGCGCCGCCACCGTCAAGCCGCGTCGCCGTCAGGAACTCGGCCGCGGTGAAGACCTCGTCATCCCGCGCGGGCCGACCGAAGAGCAGCCGGTGGGCGCGGTGCAGGCGCGCGACGCCCGCGTCCGGCGCCTCGCGGGCGAGTCGTGCCGCCAGGGCCGTGGCACGGGCCGCGAGGAACGGACTGTTGAGCGTGAAGAGTCCCTGGAGCGGGGTCGTGGTCTCGAGCCTCCGCTCCGCGTGAAGCCCCGGGTCGGGAAAGTCGTGCAGCAGGAGCATCGTCGCCGGCTCGCGGCGGTGCACGGTGGCGTAGATCGTGCGACGCAGATTGGTCGGGTCATCGGCGGCGCACGAGGGGCCTCCGACCGCGAGGTCGAGCTCGCCGGTGACGGCAAGCATCGCGTCACGCCATGGCTCGATCTCGAGCCGACGACGATTCATGCGCCAGAGGAGCCGGTTGTCGGGATCGATGCGGGAGGCGGCCGGGTCGAAGCGGCTCGACTGCCGCCACGTGGAGGAGGCGACGATCTGCCGGTGCAGCCACTTGAGCGACCAGCCGTGCTCCACGAAACCCGCCGCGAGGTGCTCGAGCAGCGCAGGATGCGACGGGGGCGCTCCCAGGAGGCCGAAGTTGCTCGGTGTCTCGACGAGGCCGCGACCGAAGTGGCCGAGCCAGACCCGATTGACGATCACGCGCGCCGCCAGGGGCGCGGCCTCGTCGACGATCCCGGCGGCGAGCTCGGCCCGCCCGCTGCCGGTGGAGAGCGGTCGTGGCGTACCGCGTGACAGGACCGCGAGGAATCGCCGGGGAACGACGCGGCCCGGCCGATTCGGATTGCCGCGAACGTGCACGGGCAGGTCCTGCGCGCCGGGCCGCCAGGCGAGCTTCGTTCCCGACTGCGGGTCGTCACCGGCGAGAACCACCTCCAGGGCCTCGTCGACGACGGCGCCCACCAGTGGCGTGTCGTACAGCGGCGTCGACGTCCTGATGGCGGCGATCTTCGCCTCGAGCGCCTGGATGGTCTCGGTGGGAGCGGGCTTCTCCTTCCGCGCCTTCTTCAGATCCTCTTCGAGCGAGGCCACCTCCGCCTTCGCGGCGGCGACCGGCGCGTAGTCCTCGTCGGGAATCATCGGGCGGTCGATCATGCGGGTGCTCGCGAAGACGCCCGCGAGGCCGTAGTAGTCCTCCTGCGTCACCGGATCGAACTTGTGGTCGTGGCATCGCGCACAGGCGAGCGACAGCCCGAGGAACGTCCGACCCACCGCATCGACCCGCTCCTCCCACTCGTCCGCGACGATGACCTTGATGATGTCCGGCGGCAGCTGCAGTTCCTTGAAATAGGTCGGTGCCAGACCGAGGAACCCGAGGGCGGCACGATCGCCGGGGCCGGTCTCCGCGAGGTGATCGGTGGCGAGCTGGCGACGCACGAACTGGTCGTAGGGCATGTCGTCGTTGAATGCCCGCACGACCCAGTCGCGGTAATGCCACGCGCCGGCGGTGCTGCCGAGCCACGATTCGGTGGTGTCGGCGTAGCGCGCGAGATCGAGCCACATGCGGGCCTGTCGCTCCCCGAAATGGGGCGACGCCAGCAGTCGCTCGACGGCGGCGTCGAATGCCCGCGGGGATGGATCGGAGAAGAACGCCTCCATCTCCTCCGGCGTGGGCGGGAGGCCGGCGAGGTCGAACGACAGCCGTCGCAGGAGCGTGCCTCGATCGGCCTCCGGCGCCGGGGCGAGATCCCGTTCGCGCAGGGTGGCGAGCACGAATGCATCGATGGGACTCGTGACCCAGGGGTCGTCGATCCGTGGCACCGGCGGGGACGCGAGGGGCAGGAATGACCAGAAGCCCCGGCTCGATTCGATGTCGGGCTGCGTGCGGGCCGTGTCTGCCGCTCCGTCGGCGGGCATCGGCGCCCCCCGCGCGACCCAGTCGACGATGAGGTCGATGTCGGCCTGCGGCAGTCGGCCCTGCGGCGGCATGTCGAGGCCGTCGCCCGCGTGCATGAGGGACGCCACCAACGGGCTTTCCCCCGGGTGGCCCGGGGTCACGGCGGGCCCGCTGTCTCCTCCGGCGAGCAGCAGGTCGCGACGATCGAGCCGCAGGCCGCCCTGAACGACCTTCGCGTCCCCCGCGTGGCACTCGTAGCAGTGCCGGTGCAGCAGCGGGCGAATCCTCCGCTCGAAGTGTTCGACGGCGGCGGAATCCACACCATCGGCAGCGGACGCGCCGGGGATCGCGAGCATGATCGCCCCCCATCCCGCCAGGACGACGACCTGCTGCACGCGGCAGCGTCGGCGAAACGATGACGAGCCCATCGGCACACTCCCTCCGACAGGATACATCCCACGTGGCCCCCTCGGAACGGCCTCGGGAATGGGACGTGCGGGATGTGCGTCCGCGACCCCGGGCGCGCTCACGCGCGGAGCGACCGGACGAGATCGGGAACCCGGGAATCATCCGCGTGGGCGTCCGACCAGGATGACTTTCCGGGGGACACACGGTTTTCCCCGCATCGTCCGTCGTGCGACAATCCGGGCCACGAGGACCGTTCACCCGCGAGGGAGCCGCCATGCGCATCGTGATCAGGAGCCGCGACCACCGATCGCCCGCCGTCGGCATGGGGTTCACGAAGACGCTGGCCATGCTCGTGGCCGCCGTGACGGCGGGTGTCGATCGATCACGAGCCGATCCGCCCGCCGCCGAGGCCGCGAGCGGGGTGGTGGCGGGGACGACGGACACGACCCGCGTGCCGGATCTCGCGAAGCGGGTGCGCGGGTCGGTCGTGGTGGTGACCCACGAGGGGAGGGACGGCGGACGACAGGGACTCGGCACGGGCTTCGTGATCGATGCCGCGGGACTCATCGCCACGAACCTTCACGTCGCCGGCGAGGGCCGGCCGCTCGAGGTCGCGCTCGCGGACGGATCGCGTCATCGGGTGGTCGAGGTGACCGCCTCGGATCGCACGCTCGACCTGGCGATCCTGCGGATCGAGCCTCCCGCGCGGCCCCTCGTGCCGCTGGCCCTCGGGAGCTCGGCCGACCTGCCTGACGGGTTGCCGATCGTGACGGTAGGGAATCCGCTCGGCCTCACCTTCAGTGTCGTCAGCGGCGTCGTCTCGGGCACCCGGGACGTGGAGGGGCGCGAGATGATCCAGTTGGCGATGCCGATCGAGCCGGGCAACAGCGGCGGCCCCGTGGTCGATCCGGAGGGACGTGTGGTCGGCGTGGTGACGATCAAGTCGCTCGTCACCCGGAACCTCGGCTTCGCCGTGGGCGTCGACGCGCTGCGGACGCTCCTCGAGCGCCCCAATCCGATTCCGATCTCGCGGTGGTTGACGCTCGGGACGCTCGACCCGACGCGGTGGACGACGCTCTTCGGCGCACGCTGGCAGCAACGTGGAGGGAGGATCGCCGTCAGTGGTGAGGGCGACGGGTTCGGTGGGCGCTCACTCTGCCTCGCGGTCGCGGAACCGCCGGGTCTTCCCTACGAGGCGACCGTCGAGGTTCGGCTCGACGACGAGCGGGGCGCCGCCGGTCTGGTGTTTCACGCCGACGGAGCCGACCGTCACTACGGCTTCTATCCATCGGGCGGCCGGCTGCGTGTGTCCCGCTTCGAGGGCCCCACGGTGAACGACTGGGCCGTTCTCCGGGAGCTGTCGGCGGCCCGGTATCGGCCTGGTGACTGGAACACCCTGACGGTCCGTGTGGAGCAGGGACGATTCGTCTGTTCGTGCAACGGCGATGTCGTCACCGTCGTGGCCGACGCCCGGCTTCCACCGGGACGCGTGGGGATCGCGAAGTTTCGTGACACCGAGGCCGAGTTCCGCCGCTTCCACGTCGCCGCCTCGCTCGCGGAGGGGCGGCCCGGAGCCGATGCCGAGGCACGTCTCCAGACCGCCTTCGACCGTCTGCCGTCGCTCGCCAGCCTGACGGAGTCGGACGTGGCGGTGCTGGCGGCCGAGACGGAGCCGGTCGCGGCCATGCTGCGGGAGCGTGCGGACGACCTCGAGGCGAGGGTCGGTGAGCTCCGGCTCGTGGCGGCCGATGTGCACACGGCAGCCGTCGTCCCGGCGATCGTGGCCGCGGTGGAGGAGGGGGAGGGTGCCGATCTCCTGCGCGCGGCACTTGAGGTGGCGCGGCTCGACGACGACGAGCTCGATGTCGAGGACTACGTCGCCCGCGTCGATCGGATGGCCGAGGACGTCCGCCGCACGCTTCCCCCCGACGCGGACGAGGTCGCGCGACGCGAGGCGATCGACCGCCACCTGTTCGCGGAGAACGGTTTCCACGGGAGCCGGTCGGAGTACTACCACCGCGCCAACAGCCATGTGAGCCGCGTCATCGACGACCGCGAGGGGCTGCCGATCACGCTCGCGATTCTCTACATGGAACTGGGGCGCCGCCTCGGCGTGGCGATCGAGGGGGTCGGCCTGCCGGGACACTTCGTCGTGCGGCACGCGCCAGCCTCCGGAGAGGCGCGACTGATCGACGTCTTCGAGGGGGGCACGGCGCTCACGCGCGACGAGGCCGCCGCGAAGGTGCAGTCGATCACCGGCGAGCCGCTGAAGGAGGCCCATCTGCTGCCGGTGTCGCCGCGGGCGATCATCCAGCGGGTGCTGCGCAATCTGCTCGGCGTGGCTCGCGGCGAGAAGGATCGGGAGGCGATGCTCCGGTATCTCGAGGCGCTGGTCGCTCTCGATCCCGCAGACACGGCGGACCGCGGCCTGCTGGCGGTCGTTCGGTACGAGACCGGCCGTCGCGCCGCCGCCATCGCCGCGCTCGACTGGTTTCTGGAGCGCGAGCCGGACGGCGTCGACCTCGAGGCGATCCGCGGGCTGCGGGACGGCTTCCAGCAGGGCCTGCCGGCGATGCCGTGACCCGGTGCACGTTCCCTGAAAAGGTCCGGCGGTCCAGAGGCCTCGGCCCGATCCCGCGCGACGCGACCGCTCATTCGGAGCTCATCACTTGAACCGACCCTTCAAAAGCCTAAGGTGGAGGGCGTCGAAAGAGGGGGCTATGCGCTGATTCGAGGGGTTCATTCATGAGAGACACGACACGAACGTGGTCCCATCAGAGATTCCCGGGTTCATTGCCCCGGGCGTTCACGCTCGTCGAACTCCTCGTGGTCATCGCGATCATCGCGGTTCTCATCGGGCTGCTCCTGCCGGCGGTGCAGAGTGCACGAGAGGCGTCACGACGTTCTTCATGCGCGAATAACCTGAAGCAAATCGGTCTCGCGATGCATCTCTACGCGGATGCCAACAAGCGATTCCCACCGGGCCAGTTGCAGATCCGCATCGGTGGCACTCTGCGGAAGACGGTGTCGTGGTCCGCTTTTTTTCTCGAGTACATGGAGCAACATGCCGTTGCCACGTCGCAGGCAGATGTGCCAGTGAGTAGTTTCGGCATGGAGGCGCCAGACTCCCAGCTCTATCTGAAGGCACCGCTTGACAGCCGCTGGAACAGGAAGGCGACGGAGACGTTGATCCCGTTTTACGTATGTCCGAGCACGTTCAGACGGCACCCTTCGAGAGGCGCTGATCATCGCATCCTCGACCGCAATGGAGACGGATCTCTCGATCCCGGGGAGGGCGAGGGGCTTGCATGCATCGATTATGCGGGGTGCAGTGGCGCGAGCACATGGACTCGATATCTCGTGCCTGGAACCGGCGGCCAGTACCCGGCGGACAACGGCATTTTTCCCAACACGGCAGCGACGAGCATGACCCAGGCCACCACACTCGCGGAGATCACCGACGGCTTGTCGAAGACGATGCTTATCTGCGAGGTGACGGGGCGCGGTATCGTCTCGGGTCGCGACTATCGTGGCCTCTGGGCCTCCGGGCAGAACTGCGTGACGGTGGGCCCACATCTCTCGGGCGTTGCAATCATCAATCCCGAGCCATCAGCCACTCCGGCGACGGCTTTTTTTCGCAACACCGCCAATGCGTCCCTGTTTTCCGATCATCCCGGCGCTGCCGGCATTGCGGCAGGAGACGGCTCGGTGCGCTTCTTGGCCGCGGCAATCGATGATCAGATCGTGATCGCACTGGCCTCCAAGAACTCGGGCGAAGCCGCGAGCCTGCCCTGATCGCGTCACGCCTCCGGCTCGATCGAGGCGCTCATCGACCCCTTCGAGCGCGCGAGCAGTCGGTCGGCACCGAAGGCGTGGATCTGGTCGCGCTTCAGTTCGGCGTGCTCCCGCGTGGTGGTGAGCACGACGGCGCGACCGCTCTGGTCCACCTGCTCGGCGATCCGAAATCCCTTCTCCGGCTCGATGCCGAAGAGCCGTCGGAGCATCGCGATCACATACTCGTAGGTGTGGTCGTCGTCGTTCCAGAGCACGACGTGGTAGCGCGGCTGTCGCTTCGGCTTGGAACCGGTCGAGCGGGCCGGCGTCGGCTGCGACCGGGCCGTGGCGTCCGCGGGCGGGTCGGCCTGGACCTCGACTGTGGCACTGGCGGAATCGGACATCGCTCTGGCACACTCCGCGTGCGAATCCCGACCTCCGCATCCTACACCGATCAGGGCCGCGCGTCGCGACACCCTCCTCCCGGCGTGCCGGGGTCCACGTTCCCGTTCCTCCGGAGTCTGCCGTGCTCGATCGCCGCTATGTCGCTGAAAACGTCGAGATCGTCGCTGCCAACTGCCGTCGTCGTGGGGCCGACGCGGACATCACGCGGTTCGCGGAGCTCGACGTCCGCCGCCGCCGGCTGCAGGCCGAGTTCGACGGCCTCAATCGGGCGGCGGGCGAGGTGAGCCGGTCGATCGGCCAGGCGGCCGATCACGCGGAGCGGGAGGCACGCAAGGCCGAGGGCCGGCGGCTCCGCGAGCGCATCGGGTCCCTCGAGGCCGAGTCCGCCGCCGTGGTGTCCGAGGGGGATGCCATCCTCAAGATGATTCCCAACCTCACGCACCCGGATGCCCCGGAAGGGGGTGAGGACGCGGCCGTGGAGATCAGGCAGGGGGCGACGCCCCGGCGGACCTTCGCATTCGCGCCGCGCGACCATGTGGACATCGGCGAGCGGCTGAGGCTGTTCGACTTCGAGGCCGGTGCCCGGGTGGCGGGTCACGGCTTCTATTTCCTCACCAACGCCGGCGTCCTTCTCGAGCTCGCCCTGCAGCGCTACGCGATCGACCTGCTCGCCCGGGAGGGCTTCACGCTCATGGCGACGCCCGACCTCGCGCGCGACACCCTCCTCGAGGGCACCGGATTCATGCCGCGCGGTCCCGAGACGCAGATCTATTCGATCGCCGACAGCGACCTTTCGCTCGTGGCCACGGCCGAGATCACGCTCGGCGGCGCCCATCACGAGCGGATCTTCGCCGCCGACGAACTCCCCCTCAAGCTCGGCGGGATCAGTCACTGCTTCCGCACGGAGGCCGGGGCGCACGGTCGGGCGACCCGAGGCCTGTACCGGGTCCACCAGTTCACGAAGATCGAGATGTTCGCCTTCACGCTGCCGGATGAGAGCGAGGCGATGCACGCCCATCTGCTCGATCTCGAGTGCCGCCTCTTCGACGGCCTCGAGATCCCGTACCGCGTCATCGACACCGCGTCGGGCGACCTCGGCGGGCCCGCCTATCGCAAGTTCGACCTCGAGGCGTGGATGCCGGGTCGCGGGACCGCCGGGGAATGGGGCGAGGTCACGAGCACGTCGAACTGCACCGACTATCAGTCACGGCGCCTCGGACTGCGCTATCGGCGGAGCGGGGAGAAGGGCACATCCTTCGTCCACACGCTCAACGGCACGGCGATCGCCGTGAGCCGGGCGATCGTGGCGATCCTCGAAAATCACCAGCAGGCCGACGGGTCGGTGCGGGTGCCGCCGCCGCTCGTGCCCTGGATGGGCATGACGACGATCGAGCCTGTCTGACGTCGGCGGGACGTCGCGCCCGCCTCGGCAGGCAGCCGAGGCGCACCGGCGAGATGTTCACCACCTGAGTCCGAACCGCGCTCCCGCGTCGGATCCGCCGAGGCCGCCCTTGAGCGGTGTCGCGCGCTTCTTCGGTGGCGGTGGCGGGGCGGCCGCCGCGTCGTCGTCCGACGCGGAGGCATCTCCCGCCGGTGTCCCGCCCACGGCCGCCGGGACGGGCGCGAGCGCCTTGATCGAGAGCGACATGCGCTGGCCTTCCGGATCGACCGCGAGCACGCGACATTCGACCTGTTCCCCCTCCCGCACGACATCGGTCACGCTGCGCACATGACGCGTGGCGAGTTCCGACACGTGCACGAGGCCCTCGATTCCCGGTTCGAGCCGCACAAAGGCGCCGAACTGGGCGATGCGGCTGACGGTGCCGCGCACGATCGCGCCGAGGTGGTACTTCTCCTCCGCCCGCCGCCACGGGCTCTCGACGAGATCCTTGGCGGAGAGGCCGATCTTCCCGGTCTGCCGGTCGACCTTCTTGACGACGACGCGGATCTTCTCGCCCGCCTTGAGGAGGTCGGTCGGCGTGGTCACCCGTTCCCACGACAGGTCGCTCACGTGCACGAGCCCTTCGACTCCGTCACCGATGTCGACGAACGCGCCGAAGTCCCGCACGCTCCGCACGATCCCCTCGAGCACCGTCCCGGGCTCGAGCGATTCCAGCAGCTTCGCCCGCGCGTCGGCCGCCTGCCGTTCGATGACCGCACGCCGCGAGAGCACGAGCCGCCGTGCCGCGGGCACCAGTTCCGTGACGAGCGCCTCGAGCGTCTGTCCGACGAGCTCCTCGAGGTTCTCGATCCGCCAGGTGCTCACGAGGCTCGCCGGCATGAAGCCACGGAGACCGCCGACGTCGCACTCGAGACCGCCCTTGTTGGCGGCCGTGACCCGGGCGGCGACGACCATGCCCGCCTCGAGCTGCGACCAGTTCTCGACGGCGACGGCCCGATTCGCCGGGGCGACGTCGTAGAGGTTGTCCTCGGGGTTGCGTCCGCCGACGGCGACGTCGAGCGACTGCCCGACCTCGGGGATGTCACGTCCCTCCTCGAGCCAGCCGGTCAGCTTGAGCGCGCCCTGACGCCGACCGCCAAGGTCGATGAAGGCGGTATCTCCGCCGATCGACAGGACGGTGCCCGTGAGCCGCGTGCCCGGCTCGATCGGTGCCTCGTCGCGACGGTCGCCGGTCGCGGCGAGCAGACGATCCACCTCGAGTCCGGCAAGAGCCGCCTCGTAGTCGGCCTCCAGGTCGTCATCGAGGTCGCCACGGGTACTGGGCACGGCGACGCGTTTGGCCGGCGGCAGGACATCGGCGGGCGTCGGACGAGCGGCGGCATCCCGGCCGCGGCGGCGACCGTCACCGCGACCGCCTCGTCCACCCGGTGCGTGTGGGGCGGCGTGGCCCGCTGTTGAAGCGTCGCCGGGTGTCGCCTGGTGGCCGGCCTCGCCCGAGGAAACCGAGTCGAGCGGTGTGGCGGCCGCGTAGGTACCGGCGTCCGCACGGCGTTCGTCCGACCGTGGTGCGGAGGACTCGACCGGCAGCGGATCGCCAGCCGGTCCGCCGGGGCTCTGGTCCACCCCGCCGACGTATCGGTAGTTCGTCCCGAGCGACGGTGGCTTCACGCCGGGACGCTGCGTGCCGATCGCGATGCGGCGTCGGGCCGCATGCGCAGCGTCAGCCGACGCGGCAGCGGAGGATGCCTCGCTCGGCGGCTCATGCGAGGACTCGTCGCGAGCCTCGGTCGACTCAGGGTCGGTCATGACTCACGATCGGTCATGTCGGTCTCGGAAGTGCGGGAAACAGGACTTGAACCTGCACGGTATTACTACCACCAGGCCCTCAACCTGGCGCGTCTGCCAATTCCGCCATTCCCGCGGGCGATGCGATCCGAGCGCCGTCGAGCCGGCCTGCGGACCCATCGATCTCATTCTCAGGCCGTTTCCGCCGCAGTCAAGGCGACACGCACTCTCGAGACGAGTGCCATGCCTGCGAACACGAGAGCCGTCCACGCGAGATCGCCGGCAGGCATCCAGCGGTAGAACGGCAGAGCGGCCGTGAAGCAGGCGGTCAGACCGGCTGCCGTGTGCGGGTAGAGGCCGTCGGGCATGGCCCAGCACGCGAAGTTCGTCGAGAGGAAGAAGACGAGGGAACTGGCGAGCGATCCACCTCCCAAGGCGGCATAGCGCGCCGTACCGCCCCGTGCAGCGGCACGGCGGATGAGGCCGCCCATCAACACGGGCCAGGCCAACGCCGCATAGACGACGACGGCCATGACGATGCTGCCGTACGCCGGCAGGAAGAGGTTGGAGATCACCGCTCCCGCGAGCGGCACGCTCGCCGCGACGAGCGGCCGCGCAAAGACCGTCCCGGCCGCGAGCGCCACGGCCGCCAGCGGGGTGACGTTCCACAGCGGTTCGCCATTCCATGTCGGCTGCCAGAGGCGGCCCACGACGGCGACACCCACCAACCCGCACCACGCGGCCACGGAGACGGACGAGAGTCGCTCGAACGGGCGATCGAACGGGGCGGCCGCAGCGGCGTCACCCGCTCCTCCACGCTCGGGGTTCTTCGACATCATCGACACCACCTCGCGGCAGGCATCCTCGGGAACGGCTCAACGACTCGGATACACTACCGGTTTTCCCGATTGCGGCAAGCAAAACCCGGAAGCTGACCATGCCGGCGACCGTCCGCGACGATGCGACGCTGGCCGTGGAGCGGCATGCGGACGGGCTCGTGGTGCTCTCGTTCTGGGTGCCCGGCCACCGCCAGAACGTCCTCACGGAGCGTGTGGTCACCGATCTTGCGGCCGCCCTCGACGAGATCGACGGGCGGGGACGCGGGTGGACGCCGCGTGGCGTGGTCATCCGCTCGGGCCGGGACGGATCGTTCTTCGCCGGGGCGGACATCTCCCGCATCGATCGCCTCTGGGATCGGACGGACGCGGAGATCGAGGCGCTCTGCGATGCCGGCCGCGCGCTCTTCGGCCGCCTTTCGGCCCGACCCTGGCCGAGCGTGGCGATCATCGACGGTGCCTGTCTTGGTGGCGGCCTCGAGCTCGCCCTCGGCTGCGACCTCCGGGTGGCGACGACCGACGCCCGCACCCTGCTCGGCCTCCCGGAGGTGAAGCTCGGCCTGCTGCCGGGATGGGGCGGCACGGTGCGGCTGCCGCGTCTGGTGGGGCCGGGGCCGGCCATCGAGATGGCCGTCGCGGGGGAGAGCATCACGGGTCGGATGGCGGAGCGCATCGGTCTCGTCGACGCGCTCGTGCCGGCCGAGCACGCCCTCGAGGCGGCGCGACGACTGATCGACCGGTGCGGCTCGAACGGCGACGTGCAGGCACGTCGACGACGCCTGGCCGAGCCCGTGGCGATCGATCCTCTCGAACGTGACTTTCTCGAGTCGTCCGCTTCCGCGGTGATCCTCGGTCGCACCGCCGGCCATTATCCGGCACCGCCGGCGATCCTCGCGACCATGCTCCGTGGCTGTGAGGCCCCGGCCGACGAGGCCGGCCGGATCGAGTCGTCCGCCTTCGCCGCGCTCGTGCGGACGCCGGTGGCCCGGCAGCTCGTGCGCGTCTTCCGGATCGGCGAGCGCAATCGGCACGATTCCGGCGTGGGCGGGGATGGCGCGACGGGGGAAGCGGTCGGCGGTGCGGCCGAACGGGGCTCGCGTTCGCTCCCCGACGATGCGGCCGGCGGGGTCCGATCGCCCGCGGTGGTCGGCGCCGGCATCATGGGCGCCGGGATCGCCGCCAGTCACCTGCGGGCTGGATGTGCGGAGACGCTAGTGGATGTCGACGAACGCGTGCTCGGCGCCAGCATCGCCGGCGTGCTCGACGAGGCGGCCTGGGATCGCACGACGAAGCGCACGGACGCCGATGCGGCCCTCGCGCTCGCGGGCCGGCTGCGGTCGTCGTCACGGCTCGCCGCGCTGGCCGGTGCCGATTTCGTCGTCGAGAGCGTCGTCGAGCGGCCCGACGTCAAGCACCGCGTGCTCGCCGAGATCGAGTCGATCGTCGGACCCGCGGCCGTCATCACGACCAATACGTCCACGAACCCGATCGCCCGCCTCGCCGACGCCTTCGTCGATGCATCCCGGTTCTGCGGACTCCCCTTCTTCAACCCGGTGCGCCGCATGACGCTCGTCGAGGTCGTGCGCGGCCCGGCGACGAGCGATGCCACCGTGGCCCGGGCCGTCGCACATGCCAAGCGGCTCGGCAAGTGTCCCGTCGTGGTGCGGGACAGCCCGGGCTTTCTCGTGAACCGCGTCCTCATGCCCTACCTCCACGAGGCGGTGGAGATGGTGCGCGAGGGCGTCGACTGCCGGCGGATCGACCGGGTGGCGCGGCAGTTCGGCATGCCCATGGGACCGATCGAACTGTACGACATGATCGGCCTCGACACCGCCTTCTACGCCGGCCTCGTTCTCGGCGCCGCCTTCGGTGACCGCATCGAGCCCTCGCCGGTGATTCCCGCGCTCGTGAAATCCGGGCGGCTCGGTCGCAAGAGCGGCGCGGGCTTCTACGCCTACGCCTCGGGTGGCCAGCGGGCGCGGATCACCGCTCCGGACGAGGCGGCGGCGGCGCTCGTCATGCGGTATCGGGTCGATGCCCCCGCCGCGCCCCCGTCCGAGGCCACCATCGCCGACCGCCTCCTCCTGCCGATGCTGCTCGAGTCGCTCCGCGTGCTCGACGAGGGGATCGTGCGGGATCCTCGCGACGTCGATCTCGCGGTCATCCACGCGCTCGGGTTTCCGGCGTTCCGCGGCGGACTGCTCGCGTGGGCCGATACGCTCGGGGCCGCGGAGGTCGTGCGTCGGCTCGAACCGCTCGCAGCGCTCGGGCCACGCATGCTCCCGACCGACGGACTGCTCGCCCTGGCGCGCGCCGGCGGCGCCTTCACGAACTGACTCCGCGACGCACGCCTCCGCATGCACACGCGCACCCCCGACATCACCCCCGTCATCGTCGCCTGCTGTCGCACCGCGATCGGCCGGGCTCATGCGGAGCGCGGTTTCTTCCGTCACGTCCGTGGCGACGACCTCGCCGTGGCGGTCGTGCGGGGCGTCGTCGAGCGTGCCGGTGTCGATCCCGGCACCGTGGAGGACGTGGTCCTCGGCGCGACGCAGCAGCGCGGCGAACTCGGCGGCAACGTCGCCCGCGCCGTGGCGATCATGGCCGGACTGCCGTTCACGACGGCCGGGACCACGGTCAACAGGCTCTGCGGATCATCGCTCCAGGCGCTCGCGCAGGCATGCCACGCGATCGGCGCCCGCGCCGCCGACGTGCAGGTCGTCGGCGGCGTCGAGCACATGCACCACCTGCCGATGGAGTCGGCGATCGACATGCATCCGCGGGCGTTCGCCCGATCCAGCCGGGGCATGCTCTCCATGGGACTCACGGCCGAGCACCTCGCGGCGACCCATGGCATCTCCCGCCGCGCGCAGGAGGACTTCGCGCTCGAGAGCCACGCCAGGGCGGCACGCGCCGACGACGCCGGCCTCTTCGAGGACGAGATCGTGCGCGTGCTGGGGCACGACGAGGCGGGCTGCATCGTCGAGGCCTGCGCCGATCAGGGAATCCGTCGCGACACGTCCGGCGAGTCGATGGCGGCACTCGAACCGGTCTTCCTTCCGAAGGTGGGCACGATCACCGCGGCGACGAGCGCGCCCTTGAGCGACGGGGCCGCGGCCCTCCTCGTCCTGTCGGAGGTGGAGGCGACCAGGCAGGGCCTCGAGCCGCTCGCGCGGGTCGTCGCCACGGCCGTCGTCGGCGTACCCCCGTCGGCGATGGGGACCGGTCCCGTGGCCGCCACGAGGAAGCTCCTCGCCGACGCCCGCCCCCTGGGGATCACGCTCGCCGACATCGATCTCGTGGAACTGAGCGAGGCCTTCGCCGCCCAGGCGATCCACTGCATCGATGCGCTGGGGCTCGACCCGGCGCGGGTGAACGTCCGCGGCGGCGGCCTTGCGATCGGACACCCGCTGGGTGCCAGCGGTGCGAGGCTGACGACGACGCTCGTGCACGCGCTGCGGGACGAACCGTCGGCACGGCTCGGGCTGGCGACGATGTGCATCGGGCTGGGGCAGGGGATCGCGGTGCTCGTCGAGCGGACGTGACGTCGGGCGGAGGCGGTCAGCGCCCCAGCGACACCGTCTCGACGCGCGTCGCACCGCTTCCCGCGTCGGCGCCCGCAGTCTGCGAGACGCGGACGACGCTCGCGCCACCGGGGAGCGCGTCCTTGGCCCGCCAGCTCGCGGCGATCCAGCCGTCACGACGCGCGACGAGGTCGGCGAGAGGCAGCGGTCCCATCGCGGCGAGCTCGCCCTCCAGCGGGAGGTCGGGGATCTCGACCTCCGACTTGAAGACCTGCTCGAAGCGTTTTTGCAGGATCCTGCGGATCGACGTCTCCTTGATCGACAGCTTCGCCTCGCCTCCCGGCTCGAATCCCGGCGGATAGATCTGCACGTCCCCCTCGCGAAGGAGCAGCCAGCCGTGCGGGGCCTTGCCGATGGCATACGTGGCCCAGATGTCCATGCCCGGGTAATCCCGGTCACCCGACATGAACTTGTCCCCGCGCACCATCACCTTCACACGGCCGTCCGCCACGGAGACCGTGATCGGCCTGTACCGGGAGAACGTCACCTCCCAGGGCGGCTGATCCTTGTCGGTGCCGAGGGACTGCGGCATGTCCCGGCCCGATTCCCGTGCCAGCCGTTCGACGTCCGCCTGCCGCACGATGGCGCCACCGAACTTCTCCTCGAGCACGTTGTTGACCACCGATTCGTGCACCTGTGCCGTGATGACCGCCCGGGACGAGACGGACGGCGGCATGCTCGCCGCCGCGAGCTGCGCGGGGAGGGCCTTCCGCGCGGTCACGTGCAGCTGGGAGTCGGTCGTGCTCAGGTGGAGCATCTCGGGATAGAGACCGCGGGACACGAGCGGACCGCGCACCCGGCTCTCGAACTCGTTGCGGATCTGATCGACCGCCGGATCGGTCTGCTCGGCGAACTGGCGGCGGACCCGGTCGCGGGCACGCTCCTCGGCGACGGCCTGCGCCTTTGGCTTCGTCTCCGCGATCTTCTTCGAGGCGATCCGCTGAATGAGTCGGCGGCCGACCCGCGAACTGATCCCGATGCCGGTGACGGTCGAATCGGTGTGGGCCGATGCGTCGACGGGGGTCGCCGTGACGGACTGGCCGTCGAGCAGGATGCGCCGGCGGGCCCCGAGGTCGGTGACGCCGCGCGTGTGGACGGTCACCGGACCCTGCGTGCCCCGCGTGCTCGAGATGTTGCGAGCGGCCAGCACGATCTCGAAGGCGGCCCGGTCGGACGACGGCACGAAGTCGAGCCGTACGGATCCCGTCGTGTGCCCGCTGCCTCGCACCCGCGTGCCGAGGATGTTTTCATCCACCGGCTGAGCCTGGTCGACGGGCCGGTTGACCGCCCGTGCGAAGAGATCCTCGTGGATGCCGAGAATGACGTTCGGTCGGCTGAAACTGCCGCGCACGCGCTCGACGAGCGCCACGGCCTGGCCCGACTCGCCGAGGCGTTCGAGGATCGGAGGCACAGGGGCGAGCGTCTCGGCCGAGCCCGACGCCGCGGCTCGCTGCAACGCGGCGGCCAGTGACTCGAGCCGCCGGGCGTAGAGGCGTGCGCCCCCCTCGCCGCGGGCCGCGTCGGTCGCCTCGGCGAAGCGGGTCACCGCCTTGCGCACCCGGGCGAACTCTGGCCGCTCGAGTCCCGTTTCGGCCGCGCCGAAGAGATCCTCCAGATCGCGGAGGGTCGCCGCATCCGCGGCCGGCCCGGCGGCCGCCTGCGCCTCGAGCTTCGGCCACTGCAGATAGGTTCGCCAATCGGGGCCGCTCTTGCTCCGAGCGAGCAGGGCGTCGAGCGGACGCAGGGCGTTGCGCACGCCGACGGCGGCCGACTCGAGCGTGCCCGTGCCGGGAGGCGAGAAGGTCGCTTCCGCCTGGACGGCGTCGGCAGCGAGGCGCTCGAGCTGGGCCGAGGGCAGCTGCCCCATGGCGGGAGCCGCGAACGCACCGACGGCGATGAGCGTGAGGAGGGGACGAAGGTGCATGGCAGGGTTCCGCCTGGGGGGTTTGGGAAGGCCTTGCGGCGTGGGCCTGGATTCTAGCAGCCCGTGGAACAAGCCCTCCATGCCCATTTCCCTGCGGTTGGCCGGTCGAGATGCGCCCTGGATTCGCCGACCCCCTTTGCCGAACCGCCTTGGGCTGCTCCGTCGTCGCTCCACCTAGGCAAGACATGCTCTAGCGGCGCCACGACAGCTGCAGCGAGACGGCCGGACCCGCCTCGAGTTCCACGACATCGGTGCGGCCCGAGGTGAAATTCGTGCCCTGAACCAGCTCGCGGTCGAAGAGCCAGGATCCCAGCAATTCGAGCGTGAGCCCTCTGCCGAGCGACCGCTCCAGCCCGCAGGCCGCCCGCTGATCGAACCCGAAGAAGCGGGCATCGTTGCTTGCCCGGACGGCGAGACAATAGCTCTGCGTGTCGGTGCGGTAGAAGGCGACGAGTGAGAACGACTCGTCGAGGCGGCGGCGCACGGTCGCGTTGAGGTTCACCAGCGGAAACCAGTTCACCGACACGCAGATCTATTTTCTCGCCGACCGGGCAAGCAACGATGAGCGCTTCTTCGTCTTCGATCAGCGGGCGGCCTGCGGGCTGGAGCGGTCGCTCGGCAGAGGGCTCACGCTCGAATTGCTGGGATCCTGGCTCTT
>JBJTBO010000583.1:0-9154 GCA_046091445.1 Planctomycetaceae bacterium
GGGCGTCAAGCAATGGGTCGTGCCATCCGAACGACGGGCATCCTCTGCGCCTCAGGTCGCGATGAACCTCCGCTCGAGCGTATTGAGCACCTTCACGAGCGGCAATGGATCGCCTCCGGGGGTCCGGCGCACGGTTTCGACGCACCGCCTCAGTTCCGCCACGACGTCCCGGATGTCGGCGTCCCTGAAGTAGGACTGCAGCCAGAGCACCACGGCCCGTCGCTCCCCCTTCTCCACGGGCATCACCTCGTGGACAATCCCGGTCGGATAGATGAACGCCACGCCCGCCCCCTCGCGGACCGACCGGCGTTCACCCCCCGGACCGTGAAGGCACAGCGCGCCGCCCTCATAGGCGTCGGGCGGCGTGAGAAAGACGGTGACCGAAACGTCCTGCCTGATCGGAGGAACTCCGCTCAGCACCGCATCGACGTGGGCTCCGTACGCCGCGCCAGGTTCATAGCGCACGTAGAGCGGCTGTGAGTGCGCGCAGGGCGACACCGCCTCGATGAGCGGCCGACTCCTGCGGATCGCCTGCTCCACGGTCGCATCGAGTGCCTTGATCCCCGGCCATGACCGGGACACCTGGCGGTTGTCCTTCACGCGAGCCGCCTGACCGGCCGCCGTCACGCGGCCGTCGTCATACGGCGCCGTGTCCATCAGCCGGTTGCATTCCGCGACCTCGTCACGCGACAGAAACTCAGGAATGACGAGCATGAAGGGCCTCCCGCAGCAGGGTCGGGCGGATCATCGCAGGACGGGACTCACATGCGCGGCGACGCCCCCGGAGCGCCGGCACCATGCCGAGACGCTCGCCACGGCATCACGTCACGGGCGACTGCGGGTCTCGAGCACGAACCGCAGGAGGTCGTCGAACTCCTGGCGATTTTCCAGCATGCGCACGAGACCCGCCGGCATGATCGAGACGGGCGACTCCGACACCTCGTCGATCGCCTCCTTGGCGATGCGGATCGGTTCGGGCTGCACGGGATTGCGGAGCACGACCTCGCCGTCGTTCTCCTCCACCTTCATCCCGATCCGCTGCTTGCCGTCATCCGTCACCACCACGAGCTGCACGTACTCCTTCTCGATCCGCTTCGACGGCGCCAGGATCGACTCCACGAGCTCGACATCGGCGAGCTTCGTCGGGAGCTCGGCGAGGTTCGGGCCGAGCCGCTGGACGCCCGCGGGCGGCTGATGGCAGGCGGCACAGGTCGTGCGGGCGTCGAGGAACACCTTCCGGCCGCGTTCCACGTCGCCCCGCTCCCGGGCGAGCCGGGCGAGCTCCCGCGGATCGGCGGCGACGAGCTCCGCCTCGAGCGCCGTGTTCATGACGAGCGACGTGGCATGCTGGGCGCTGGCGGCCACGAGATCCGGCTCGAGCGGATGCGCCGCGAGCAGGTCGTCGGGGCTCCAGAACGTCGAGCGCGACGCCGTCTCCTGCCGCACCTTCTTCACGAGGTCGGGGCTCGTGGCCGAGGCTCGGTTGCCCCACGTGTTGCGCACGAACGTCATGACCGCCGCCACCTCGTCGTCCTTGAGGATGGCCCGGAACGCCGTCATGGGCGGCACGCCACGCGCCGGATCGTAGGTCTGGCCGTTGACCGTCATCGGCCCCCAGAGGCCATGGAGCACCATCTTCGCGAGGCGTTCCTCGCTGCCGAGCACCCACGGACTCCCGACGAGCGTCGGGTAGATCACGCCGAGCCCCTTGCCGTGCGCCTGATGGCAGGTCATGCAGTGGGCCTCGCGCTGGTAGATCGCCGCACCGGACTCGTAGGCCTTGAGGTCGGCGCCCGCGAGATGGGTCGGGGGCACGAAGGTGACGAATTCGCGCTCGGGCTCGGAGAGAAACCCACCCGCGCCGGTCTGATCGACGTCGTACCAGAAGTGCTTCACCGTGGCGGCGGCGATCGCCGCGTGCGGCACCTTCGAGGCGAGCAGTTTTTCGAGCAGGGCGTCGTCACGCAAGCCATGCTGCTGGTGCAGCCACAGGGCCTCGAGGAGGTGATGGGCCTCGGCCTCGTCGTCCGGCTTGAAATCGCGCATCCACCGCTTCGTGGCCGCGATCACGTCCTTCGTCGGGCGGCCGGCCAGTTCGACCCGCGTGCGGTGGCGGACGCCGTCGATCGGCGACTTCAGGTTCTCGAGGAGCGCCTCGATCGACTGCCCGTGGATGGCGACCGGCTGTTGCAGCGGTCGCCCCGTGGCCGTGAGCCGGAAGATGCGGCCGTGCGTGTGGTCGCGGTTGGGGTCACGGATGTTGTGCTGCATGTGGCCGATGATCACGTTGTGCCAGTCGGCCACGTAGAGCGCGCCGTCGGCACCCACGATCGCGTCGGTCGGCCGGAAGTTGCGGTCCTCGCTCTCGAGCAGCGGCCGCACCGGCGTGCCCCACACCTCGCCCGGCTTCCGGCCCGAGTCGTCGCCGTCGCGGTCGAGGTCGTACTGCTTCACGCCCAGGAAGCCGATCGTGTTGCAGATCAGGAAATCCTGCTGCATCTCGTCGGGGAAGTGGGCCGAGGAGATGATCTCGTCGGCGGCCACCGGGCGAAACTCATTCTCGAGGAGCTTGAAAATCTTGAAGCCCTTCCCCTCGGGCCGCACCTGGAACGAGTTGCCACCGGTGCCGTCGTTGGCGTAGCAGTAGCCCCAGCGGTCGAACGCTGTGCCGTGCGGGTTGGGGGAATTGCCGGCGTGCGGCGTGATCGAGAACCGCCGTGGATCGAAGCGGTACATCCCGGAGGCGCCGATCGAGAGGTTCTTGGCCCACGGCGTCTCGTGGTTGTGCACGAGGAAGATGCCGCTCTGCCAGTAGATGCCGCCGTCGGGGCCGTGGATGAGGTTGTTGGCGGCGTGGTGCGTGTCGGACGCATTGAGGCCCTGGAGGAGGATCGTCCGCACGTCGGCCCGGTCGTCGCCGTCGGTGTCCTCGAGGTAGAGCAGGTCGGGACCGGACGTGACGATCACGCCGCGGCCCCAGAACTCGAAGCCGAGCGGGTTGTGGACGTGCGCGAAGATGATGCGCTTGTCCGCGCGGCCGTCCCGGTCGGTGTCCTCGAAGATCATGAGGCTGTCGTTCATAGGCTTGAGCGGCTCCCACTTGGGGTAGGTGTTCCAGCTCGCGGCCCAGAGCCGCCCCTTGGCGTCCACCTGGAGCTGCACGGGGTTGGCGAAGTCGGGGAACTGCACCTCCGACGCGAACACGTTGAGCTCGAAGCCCTCGGGCACCTTGACCTTCGCGAGGCTCTCCTCGGGCGTGAGGTACTCGACGCTTCCCTCCTTGTCCTTGCTCGAGCTCTTGCTGCCGCCACCGACGTTCGACTTCACCGCCACCGGGGGCGGCACGCTGCCGTCGTTCACCGTGAACGGTCGGCCCGCGGCGGCGGCCCAGATGGCCGGGTCGCGATTGGCCGTCATCACGTCGAGCATCACGAGCTCGTGCCGGAGCACGTCGGCGTTGCTCTGGCCGTCGACGAAGGTGAGGCCCGAGCGGTTGCCCCAGATGTCGTTGCCGTCGGTCGCGCGGAACCGGTTGTGCCAGTGCCAGTTCTTGTCGGCCACGGCGGCATGCACCTTCCCCAGGTCCGTGCCGGCCGGGACGGGCGTGCCCAAGAGCGCCTGGGAGATGATGTCGGCGAGCCGGCGGTAGCCGGCATCGTTCAGGTGGCAGCCGTTGAGCGTGAACCGCTCGGGGCTGCCGGCGAAGAGCTGGAACGTCGGCGCGTAGAGATCGACGAACGTGGCGTCGGCCTCCTCCGCGGCGAGGCGGGTGGCCGCGGCGTAGGCGGCGAGGTTGGCGTTGTGCTGCGTGCCGTCGGGGAGGTTCGGGTCGCCCGTGCTCTCGAAAGCGATCGGGCTGAAGAGCACGAACCGCACCTGCCTGCCCTTTTCGGCGCGGAGCGCGCGATAGTTCGCGACCGTCTTGACGAGGTCCTGCCGATACGCGTCCGCCCCCGCCGGACCGGCATACGACTCGTTGTAGCCGAAGAACATGAAGATCACGCTCGGGTCGACGAGATCGAGATAGGCGGGATCGGCGATGAAGCCCTCCTCGCGCGGCCGCACCGCGACCGTGTCGCCGGACATGCCGAGGTCGCGAAACCGCACGTCGAGCCCGACGAGCTGACTCTGGAGCACCGACTCCACCCACGGCGCGTGCTGCATGCGGTCCGCGAGCCCATTGCCGTAGATCGCCACCGTGTCACCCTTCTGAAACGCGAAGGGCGCGGGGGCGTCGGCGGCACGACCCGACGACGGCATGGAGCCCAAGAGCACAGCGGCGACGAGGCAGGCGGTCGGCAGCCGGCGGGCCGGGACGTGGGCGGAGCAGAAGAACAGCATCGGAGGGGCTCTCAGGGGCTCTGGTGGGCGAGATGGCCGGGAACGTGTGGCCGAAACCGGTTCCTGCGGCACGTTTTCAGTCTAACGTGAGTTTATCGTCGGCCGCTGTCTCCAGCCTCCTTCGGCACGGCGGCGGTGCGCGAGATGTGCCGTCGGACATGCTTGTGTCCCGTACCGAGTCGACTACGATCATTGGGAAATGGGCATTACGGCCTTCTGCCGACGCCGACGCTGGGTGACCGGCATCACCCTCGCCCTCTACGCGCTCGTCGTGTCGGGCCTGCCGCTGCCGCTGGGAGCGGTGTCGCCCCAGGGGCGGTCCGACGGTGTCGGTGACCAGCTCCTCGCGGCCAAGGATCGCTCGCGGCCGTTTCCCTGCCGCGACAAGCCGTGCGGCTGCGTGTCGGCAGACCAGTGCTTCAAGAAGTGCTGCTGCCACACGCCGGCCCAGCTCCTGGCCTGGGCCAAACGCAACGACCTCGAGCCCGCGGTGCTCGCGGCACTCGAGCGGCGGGCCGCCACCGAGGGCCCCGTAGCCGCGGTCGCGTCCGCTGCGTCGTGCTGCACGACCCCGTCGATCATCGCGAAGGCCACGTGCTGCACCGTCGACGCCCCGGTAGTTCCGCCGAACGACATGACCGACTGCTGCTCGACCGGCCGTGCGCCGGCCACAGCCGAAGCCGCGCGACTGGTGGTCGAAGGTGACCCGGAGCCACGCGCCGAAGACGAGCCGCTCTCGCGGCACACCGTCGTGCTCAAGGCGATGCTCGCCTGCGGCGGCATCGTGGCCGAATGGTTCTCGATCGGCGGGGCGCCGCCGCCCCCGGCCGTCGTCGCGGTCGCGTGTGTCTCTCCGCTGGCCGTGACGCTCGTCGATCGCGACGAGTCGCTCCGGCCCCGTCACGTCGCTACCGACGTGCCTACGCCCCGCGTGGCCTGAGTCGGTCGTCCCGCCGACTCGCCGGCGTTCTCAACGGTCCGCTCATCCGTGCGCAGCGTGCGCCCCGAGAGCCGCCCGGGGTCCGCCGTGCGACCATGCACCCGGAGGTTTTTCATCATGCGTCCCCTGAGCTCCAGATCGTTTCCCAAGCGAGAGCGCACGCCTGCGCCATCTGCGCCACCTGATGGTTTCCGTTCCAGAATGGGCTTCACCCTCGTCGAGCTGCTCGTCGTCATCGCGATCATCGCCGTCCTCATCGGTCTTCTCCTGCCCGCCGTGCAGTCGGCCCGCGAGGCGGCGCGACGCAGCAGTTGTGCCAACAATCTGCGGCAGTTCGGCCTGGCGATCCTCAACTTCGAGAGCACCCGCAGGCACCTGCCGTCGGTTGGCACGCAGGCGTCGAGCCAGTGGGCGTTCTCGGTGCAGTCGCAGATCCTGCCCTACGCGGAGAACGAGGTCCTCCAGTCGCTCGTCGACTTCTCCCAGCCGTTGACGCAGGGGTCGGGCGGATCGCAGACGATGAACCTTGCACAGCAGCCCGCGGCCCAGACGGTCGTGGCGATGTTCCTCTGCCCGTCGGATGGCGGGCCGACGGCCTACCTCGAGAACAACGGCACCTGGGCGCCGACGAACTACATGGTCTGTATCGGCAGCGGCTCGACCGCAGCGATTCGGGCACTCACGACGCCCAACGACGGGCTCTTCTGGTATCTCTCGAAGATGCGGCTGTCGGATGTCACCGACGGTACGTCGCACACGCTCATGGCCGCCGAGGCCGTGCGCGGTGCCGCCAACGACGTCACCGGCGCCCGCCCCGTGGCAGACCGCGAGCGGTACTACGCACAACTCGGCGGCGGTGCGCCGGGCTCGGGCACCGACGACGTGGCGGCGTGTGCCGGGGCGGCGACCTGGCACGGCCGCCGCGGGACGTCCTGGCTTTGGGGCCGGGAATTCGGCACCTGCTTCAACGCCGTGCACGCGCCCAACGCCGCGGACCCCGACTGCAGCCGTAGCGGCGGAGGGGCGTTCAAGGCGGCCAGTCGGCACCCCGGGGGCGCGACCGTGCTCATGCTCGACAACGCCACCCGCTTCGTTGCCAACACGATCGATCCTGCCGCCTGGCGGGCGGCGTCCACCCGGGCGGGCGGCGAGACAGGAGGATTGCGATGAAGAGCCAGCAAAGCGTGAACAGGCTGTCGAACATGTCTGCCGGCGCAGGAAGCGATGGGTGCCGACCGCCGAGAATCTCGGCCTCTCCGCCGGCAGTCGCCAGAGGAAACAGGCCATCGAGGCCGCTTTCCACGGGCAGTGCGGGTTGCCGAACGGTTGCGAGGCTCACAGGTGGCCCGGGACGCTGCCCGTCAACGGCGAAGCCGTGGATGCGGTCGGTTCCCCAGAGGCCGGGCTGGCCCCGCGCGCGCGTCGTCATCGGTCTCCTGGTGACGCTGGGCGTGCTCTCAGCGCTCCGGGCCGACGGGCATGACGGGGGCATGCAGGTCATCGGCCGCGTGCCGCTCGCGGAGGCCGACGCCGCCGACATGATCGAGGCCCCCAGCATCGTGTGCGGTGCCGATGGCACGGTGCACGTGGCGTGGGTGTCGGAGATCGAGCCGGGGGTCAGGAGGTTCCTGCTGGCCTCGGCACCGCCCGGTGCGCCGCTCGGAGCGGCACGGCCCGTGGCGACCACAGGCGTGTTCGTCGCCGAGTCGACCATGCCCGGCCGGGGCGGCCCGCCGCGCACGGTCCGCCGAGCGCTCCGCACGGCCCCCCACCTGGCCCGCGTGCCGGCTGCGGCCGGCGGGGAGGCGCTGGTGGTCGTGTACACCGCGGCCGAGCCGCACGACGTGGCCACCGTGCGACCGATGATCGTGCGATCCGACGACGCCGGCCGCACGTTCTCCGCACCGCGGCCGCTCGAGCGGGCCGAGGTGGTGCGGCCCACGTTCACCGGCTGCGGCGTGGGGGCCGACGGCCGTCTCCTCTTTTCGTGGCTCGATCATCGTCTCGGCGTGCAGGTACCGGCGCTCGCGGCGACAGAGCCCGGGACGACCACGTTCCTGCCCGAGACGCTGCTCGAGCAGTCGGTCGGCCCGCGCGGCGTGTGCCCCTGCTGCCCCACAGCCTGCGCCGGCGACGCGAATGGAACGGTGTTTCTTGCGTTTCGCAACCAGGTCGACGGATTCCGCGACATCCACGTCGCCCGCCGGCCGGCCACCGCCGACCGCTTCGCGACGGTGGCCCCGGTTGTGCCGCCGACGTGGCAGTTCGACGGGTGCCCGCACGATGGTCCGTCACTCGACCTGCACGAGGGCCTCTTGACCGTTACCTGGATGGACGCGCACGAGGACGTTCCGCGGGTCTACGTGGCGTCGAGCCCGACCGATCCGCTCGTGTTTTCCCAGCCGATCAGGCTCGATCCGGACGCAGCCGGAGCGCAGGGCAACGCGCGGCTGTGCCGTGATGCTTCAGGCGTGCTCCATGCCGTCTGGGAGCGCTCTCCAGGTGCCGACGAGCCAGACGCGGCCGGCGGGCGAACCGGTGGGAAGGCCGGGCCGGCCGGCGGACAGGGCGGGCCACCGGCGGGACGGCCGGCAGCGGGTGGACATGCCGCCCACGAGCGGCACTCGGCAGGCGGGCGGCTGACGATGCATGCCGAGCATGTCGCCGGCGCCTGGTCGTCGCCTCGGCCGATCGCGGCGAGCCCGGGCGTCCTGCAGACGCGGCCCGCGATCACCGGGGGTCCGTCTGGCGATGTCGCCGTCGCATGCTTCGAACGGACGGCGGCGGGCAAGGAGCTCGTCGTCGCCCGGCGATCGAGAGCGGCGCTGCCGCTCGCTGTCGTGTCGGCCGGGCCCGGAGCCCGCACCGGTGGCCGCACGATCGCGCCGGGCAAACTCGCCTACCTCCAGTACTGCGCGGGATGCCACGGTGCCTCCGGCGCGGGTGACGGTCCGGCCGCGGTCGCCTTGCCACAGCCCCCGCGCGCCTTCGCGTCGACGCAATGGCGCGGTCCACGCACGCACGAGACGATCCGCCGTTCGATTCTCGAAGGCGGGGCCGGCACACTCATGAAGCCGGTGCGAGATCTCCCCCCGGCCGCAGTCGACGGCGTCGTGGCACATGTGGCCGCGCTGGCGGGAATCGAGACCGCTGACACCGCGGTCGCGCTGCGGAGGTTCGAGCCGCCGGTCGCCGTGGGGGCGCTCACCCTCGCCGACGCCACCGGGGCCGCCTGTGGAATTCCCGCAGACGCGGCACTCACGCTCGTGCATGTCTGGGGGACGACGTGCGGGGCATGTGTCGCGGAGATGCCCGACGTCGAGAGGCTCGGTGCCGACCTGGTCGACCACGGTCTGGCGGTCGTGCACCTGTGCGTCGATGCCGACGGCGCCACGGCGCATCGGGTCGCCCTCGAGGCGGCACCGACCGCGCGTGTCGTCGTCGATCCGGCCGGGCTCGCCGGCGAACGACTCGGCGCCCGGCTGCTTCCCGCGGTGCGACTCCTCGATCGCCAGGGGCGGATCGTGGCGGGCGTCGATGGGGCGGTCGACTGGCAATCGGCAAGGCTGCGGAACGAGATGGTGATGCTGCTCGAGAACGTCGCGGCTGCTGGCTCAGCGGAGGGCGTCGAGGCTGCGAAAGCCGGCGAGTGATGCACGGTGGCCGGCCGCCGGCAGCGAACGGCCCGACACAACGCGTTGACCTCGCGTATAGACGCCTGTACACTGCCTGCGGGCGTGGCACGTCGTGGAGGACACGACCGCCGGATTGACGCGTTGCAACCAGCCGAGGGGTCGACTTCGATGAACACGTTTCGGATCTACGAAGACCTGAGAACGACGCTGGGCGAGGATGCCGCGAAGTCGCTCGCGC